>JBIKVX010000188.1:0-4314 GCA_044356625.1 Flavobacteriales bacterium
TTGAGATTACGGTTAAAGCAGCTTTGCAACCACTTAAATAATTTTTATGAATCAACGCATTATTTCAAAAGGGCTAATTTCATTAGCTCTTTTGTTTTTTTTCCAGCACGCCATTCTTGCTCAACCGGGCGATAGTCTTCATGTTAAAACCGATGAAGAAGATTTACTTTCTTTGCTTGGAGGTGATGAAGAACAAACCTACACCACTGCTACCTTTAAAACTACCCGCATTATTAATATGCACAGTGTAGAGAATGCAGCTGCGGGAGTCATGGATTTTCGTATTTCACACCGTTTCGGCTTTATAAATACTGGAGCCTATGATTTATTCGGATTAAACCAAGCGCTTATGCGTTTCGGATTGGAGTATGGAATTACCGACCGGCTTATGGTGGGAATGGGAAGAAGCAATGTGAACAAGGCCTACGATTCATTCCTGAAATATAAAATCATTCGTCAAGGAAGCGGTAAGCGCAACGTACCCGTATCTGTCTCTTACTTTGCCTCAGCCGTTTGTAATACGGTTAAATGGGCCGATCCGAATAGAGACAATTATTTTTCTTCTCGCATGCAGTATACGCATCAGTTGCTCATTGCTCGCAAATTCAACAAAGACTTATCGATTCAATTGACACCTACATTGGTTCATAAAAATCTGGTGCCTACTTTACAGGACAAAAATGATATCCTTGCGATGGGATTTGGTGGGCGGTACAAACTCACTCAACGATTTTCTGTAAATGGAGAATACATTTATGTGCTGCCGAATCAGATTACTTCCACTTTTTATAACTCGCTTTCACTTGGAGTAGACATTGAGACTGGCGGACATGTATTCCAATTGCATCTTACGAATTCAACATCTATGTTGGAGCCTGGATTTATTACAGAATCTGTTGGTCAGTGGAAAAACGGAGGAATACACTTTGGATTCAATGTTTCTCGTGTATTCACCGTTGTGGACAAGCGTGTGAAGCCTGAAGATTGATCTTTTAAAGCATTGCTTTGGCTATTTCGTCCTGTGTCACGGGTTTCACTAAAAAGGCTTTCATTAGGGTTTGCTCGGCTTCTTCGATTGTCTTGTTATCTGAATTTCCTGAGATATAAATAGCAGGAATTTTATGCGTCAGCTGAATCGTTTTCATGGCGCTAATGCCATTGGTACCGTTTTCTAAGCGAATATCCATAACAATTAAATCTGGAATCAATTGCAAAGCCAATTCAACCGCCTGCGACTCTTCTTCTGCAACACCGACCACCTCATGACCAGCACGTTCAATGAACATTTGGTGCACAAAGCGAATGAGCTGATCGTCGTCTACAAGTAAAATACGCATTACTTTTTAAATTTAAGAAGGTACTTCAATCCGTTGTCAGAGGAAATCTCCAATTCACCCTTCAGTTGTGACGCAAATGTACGCATGAGTTTGAAACCAAGCGAAGCATTCTTTCCCTCCTCAAAATCTGCACTAAGTCCGGGACCATTATCTGAAATTTCCATTTCAATGCACTCACCCACCTCTTCCAATCGAATTCGGATTTCTGGGTTTTCAACAAAGGGAATAGCGTACTTGTATGAATTGGTTAGAATCTCATTGGCGAACAAGCCGCAAGTAACGGCCTTGCTAATATTCAATTCTACAGGCTTGCCAATAAATTTGAGCTCTACAGTCTTATTCACTGAAAGCAAATGCTGAAGATGCTCAGCCAAATTCTTCAAGTAAGCGAACAGCTCAATCGCCTCGAAAGAATGAGACTTATATAACATCTCATGAACAAGCGCCATAGCCTTTATCCGAGATTGCGATTCTCTGTATGCAAAAGCAATATCTGCATTTTTTTCTTGAATGGCTTGTAATTCAAGAAGTGAATAAACTATTGTTAGATTGTTTTTTACGCGGTGATGAATTTCTCCAAGTAATGCTTCCTTCTCCAACAGGGATTTCTGCAATTGTTCTTGCGCATCAATTACCGGCGTTACATCCATACCAAAACCCATCATGTATTTGATTTCATCTTGCACGATAATGGGCTTAAATCTTTTCAGAGAATACCGCGCTTTTCCATCTGCATCTATAATTTTCTCTTCCATCTCCACCATCCGGCGCTCGCGCTTCGACTGCTCAAAAAACTCTCTTCGAACCTTAGCCATGGTGTCATCTGTACCCTTGAATTCGCAATAATCAAAATCGGTTCTTCCAATGAGCCAATTCCTAACCTCTTTATTCTTCACCGCAAATTCATTGATGAGCATATATCGCTGTTCCAAATCAAATACAGCTATATCTACAGCAGCAGAATTCAATACAACTTTGTAAAAATCAGCAGAGAATTTTTCGAATGGTCTTTGAATATTTTTTAACTTAAAATAAATAATCTCGCCATTCATCTCATCTTGATTCAGGCGAAATCGATGAAACTCATATTCCAAAACCACTCCCCGATAGGTATAGGACTTCATCCCACCCGCTGCACCTTCAAAAACTTCTAAATCTGAAAGTTTCTCCGAAATCTCTTGCAGTCCCAAACCTTGCTTTCCGAAGCGTCGGATGGCATCTTTCAATTGATGAATGGGGTGGCTTGCTGTATTTTCAAATGAGCAAACAACCTCACTCTGCTCATTGATAAATACCCATTCTAAATCTGAGGCGGATGATACCAATTCAAATTTTTCATTTTTAGAAACTGAATCTTCTGATGATTCAATTTCCAACACATCCGTTTCCCCGTCTTTTTTTATGCAAATCCATCGATAATCTGCCTCAACGATTACAGTGCAGTTGTCAAACCACAAAACACCCTCAAATTTCAGCTTAGCCGTTTTTTGGAAAAATTTATAATTTTTAAAATACCTAGCCACTCTCTCACCCAAGAGGTAATTCCCCTCCTGATTGTTCCAGATGAATTGATTCGATTTTAAAAACTGCATTTTATCAAAGATAAACCCTGTTCAATAAAAAAGCACCCGTTGGATGCTTTTAAGATATATATCAACTTTATTCTAGGAATTTACTCCGCATAAATGCATGATGAAGAAAAACAACGCGCCTAAGCCTGCTGAAATAGGAATGGTAATTATCCAAGCCACCAAAAGTTTGCCTGTTACACCCCACTTCACTGCAGAAATACGCTTTGTAATTCCTACTCCAATAATAGAACCTGTAATGGTGTGTGTTGTAGAAACGGGAATACCATGAATACTATCTCCAGCTAATTTCCATGGGAATTTCAGTCCTTCCGTGAAGAAAAGCGTAATTGCACCGGCAGATTCTGCAGCAACGCCTTCGAAAGGATTCACTTTGGTTATTTTGTTTCCCATTGTCTTTACAATCTTCCAACCACCACTCAGAGTTCCAAGTGCTATAGCCGAATAGCAAGAAATTGGCACCCAATCAGGCATTTCTTTAATACTTCCGATTTCATTTGAAGCGAGCAGTGCAACTGAAATAATTCCCATAACCTTCTGCGCATCGTTACCACCATGGCCAATACTGAATGCAGCGCTTGAAACCAATTGAAGTTTTTTGAACAATCTATTGGAACCTGAATTATTCAGTGTGCTCAGAAACAAAGCGCAAATACCTAGCGAAACAACTAGAAACCCTAATAAAATCCATTTGAAATTACCACCATACAATGCAATATCTAACCAATCTAAACCAATACTGCCTGCTGCATTTACCTTAGTCATATCAGTTTCCAATGCGCCACTTACCAAGTAACAAGCGCCAAAAATTATACTTAACGTAATGAGCTTCATGTACAACTCTTTTCTGAATGCATTTAGCAACCAAACAGAGATGAGGTATGACATTAGCATTCCAGCAATTGGAGCCACAACAATGAAGATTGCTGTTGCGATTACAATTCCAATGTTTATTGCATCTATGCCGTATGCCGCAAGAAAAGCTCCGGCAAAACCGCCGATCAGTGTGTGAGAAGATGATGAAGGGATACCATAAAACCATGTGAGTAAACTCCAAATGATTGCAGATAATAATCCCGCTGCTATCAAAGGAAGAGCTGACACCTCCATTGTATACTTTATATCAACTGTTTTTGCGATTGTATTGGCAACCGCGTGGTCTTTGAATATAAAAAACGCAAGGAAATTGAACATGGCCGCCCATACAACCGCCTGAAACGGGGTAAGAACTTTCGTTGATACGATAGTGGCGATAGAATTTGCTGCATCGTGAAACCCGTTGATAAAATCAAATATCAGCGCTAATGCTATGACCGCTAGGAGCAAGAATGAATAATCCATTCCAGTATCGATTAGGAGTTTTTAACTAAGATTGATTCTAACACATT
>JBIKVX010000189.1:0-4301 GCA_044356625.1 Flavobacteriales bacterium
CGCCTTCCATGGGAATCATTTGATATGCAATGGGGATTTGCTCAACTATTTCACCCAAAGCAGTCCGAACAATCAGCCTTCCATCTTCAATACGAACATCATCGGTTCCTTCATACGACCATTGAATTTGCGAAGGAGAAGCGCCTCGATGAACTTCCCAATCATATTTCATGAAGAAATCGTTCTGATAAACGTGCAGGTCTATTCCTGAATAAAAATTTTGATAGCGGAATCCTTTCGCCTCGCGGCAATCTCTTCCCCATTTGGCAGGGTCGTTTCCTAAGAAATAGTTGTATCGTGTTTTTTGAAAGGCATCTGCAACAACCCCTTCCGGATGCGCATTGCGAAACACTTGACGAAAAACATGTCCGCGCATAATCGGCTCGAACTCCTTTCCAGCATGTGCTTTCGCTATTTCAGATAAATCGAAGAAGTGATGCGTGAAGGCGTTGTTTTCGAAAAACGTTCTACCGTTTTCTGTTGCAGCGCTGAACTTCACTTGTGAAGGCCACTGACCTTTGTTTTCAATGAAATGCACCACCTGCGCCATTCCGAATTGAACGAGCATAGCAAAGCATCCAATGAGTAAAATTTTGCGCATTGAACGAATTTAAGGAATTCAAAGAGAACTTTACGACTTTAATTTCGCCTGAAGTGCCAACATCTCAACCAACGCCTGGGCGCAATCAACACCTTTGTTTCCTAGAACACCTCCACTGCGAGCGCGGCTTTGTTCTATGTGATCATCGGTAAGAACTCCAAAAACTACAGGTTTCCCTGAATGAAGTCCAATGTCTTGAATGCCTTGAGCCGTGGCCATGGAGACATATTCAAAATGTGGGGTTTCACCACGAACAATGCAACCTAACGCTATAACTCCAGTCACACCTGCTTTTTCCGTTGCCCATTTGGCTCCAAGTGGTAACTCAAAACTTCCAGGAACATATTCCTTTTCAATCTGAGACGCTTGAAAACCAAGACGGAGCAATGTCTCCATTGCTCCGTTGTATAAATTCTCTGTAACTTCTTCGTTCCAACGAGAAACTAAAATAACCACACGGTGATTTTCAATTTCAGGAAGAAAAATTGATCTTTCTTCAGAAAGATTAACGGTTGCCATTATCCTTGGGCTTTCAGGAAGTTCATCATTTTTTCTGCTTCAGCGTATTTAGCTATCGCAGAAGGATCGGCGATTCCTTCCATCACTTCCATTGCCTTCTCTAAGGTTTCCTTTGCTTTTTCCTTATTGTTTTGCTCGATATAAACACGAGCAGCCTTCAATAAATAATCACCAGCCAATGCATCACGCGTTGCGTTTGACTTAGAGAGAGCCGCTGCTTTTTCGAAAAATTTAACAGCTTCGTCTAGTTGCCCCAATTCAACATTCATGTCTCCAATATTACCAAGAACATAAACTGCGATTGCCTGATCATCGACGTCTACTTCTTTAAAGTGAGCCAAAGCGTTTCCAAAATCACCTTTTGAACGGAAACAAATTGCCGCTCCATAGTGAGCCAATTCAGCAGCATCTGTGCCTTCGTAGTTGTCTATAACTCCCTGGAAACCCAGAGCATTGTTGTAGCCATTCAAAGCCCAATCAATACTGTCTATAGACAAGTAGTACTGCGCTTTCCACAATGCATTTGCCGCTTCCTCCTCTCTCGGTTGGGCAATTGTTACATCGTATGCGTAGTATCCACATACACCAACAAGCAATGCAACACCCAGTGTTATCAGTGCTTTTCTGTACTTTTCGAAAAAGGTTAAAGTTGTGTTCGAAGCATGAGCTGCGTTTTCACTAACTTCTTTGTCTGCAATATTTTTCTTTGACATGTGCGTAAATTGAGGTGCGAATATACTAAATTCCGAATAATTTTGACACTTCTAATTGTATGTCAAGAATAACCCTCCATAAACTCCAGCTGTTTCAGTTTAAGAACTACGACGCATTCGAGGCCCGTTTCGGCCCTCGCGTCAACTGTTTGTTGGGTAAAAATGGGATTGGGAAGACCAATATACTCGATGCTATCTATAGTTTAAGTTTTTGCAAAAGCTACTTTTCGCATACCGATAGTTTCTCAATCCAAGATGAAAAAGAGCAAGGCGCGGCCAATGGAGAGTATGAAATTGAAAACGAACCCATAAAAATTTCATACGCCCTCTTTCGCGAAAAAAAGAAACAGGTGAGTAAAAATGGAAAAGCCTACGATCGGTTGTCTGAACACATCGGCTTTATTCCATTGGTAATGGTTACTCCAAATGACATTGACTTGGTTCGGGAGGCAAGTGACGTTCGTCGCAGATGGCTTGATCAGACCTTATCACAAACTTCTCCGGAATATTTAAGATTGCTTATCCAATTCAATCACATTCTCGATCAACGAAATGCGGTTTTAAAAAACAAGCGTTATGGCAAATCTGAACTGACCGAAATAATCGCCGTATATAACGAACAGCTTAACTACAGCGGCACACAGATTTTCCTGGCACGTAAGAGTTTCTTCGAGAGTTTTTCTCCAGTTTTCGAATCGATTTACAATGAAATTGCACAGACAGAAGAATTTCCTGTATTGAGATACGAATCGGAAGTGAACGAAGAAAATTACCTTTCTCTTTTGGAAAGAAATTTAGAGCGTGACATTCACGCGGAACGCACCACCAAAGGAATTCAAAAAGACGACATCAATTTCGAGCTGCAAGGAAAAACACTCAAGAAATTCGCATCGCAAGGACAGCAAAAGACTTTCCTTCTCGCTCTAAAACTAGCTCAATTGGAATACACGAAAGGGTTGCTGAATAAATCACCTTTGTTAATTCTAGATGATATTTCTGAAAAGCTAGATGACAATAGGCTTCGGTCGCTGCTGAGATGGCTCAACGAAAACACTCAATCACAAATATTCCTTTCCGATACTGATCTGGAAAAGACTCCCAGATTATTAGCTGAAGTAGGAATGGAACATTTAACTATTTCTCTTCAAAATAAATTTATACTTCCTAAAGAAACCCACGAAACATGAGCACAAGGAATGAATTTTCTCTAAAAGATGCCATTGGAGAGTGGATCCGTAGATCTCCCCTTGAACGCAAATTAAATGAGCTCCAAATTATTGAAGCCTATGAAAAAGCGGTAGGGCCCATTTTGTATAAAAAAACTAAGCAAATCACAATTAAAGGGAATCAATTGCATTTACATTTCGAATCAGCGCCTCTTCGAGCCGAGCTGTTTCAATCCCGCACAGATTTATTGAAGGCCATCAACGACCAATTCAGCCAACCACCAATTTTAGAAATTGTTTTTTCCTGACAAATTACAGGTTTTCCAAATTTCACCAAATATTTTTTTTTTGCTTAAGGCGAATGAAATGTATCTTTCGCCTACAGAAAAAAAACAGTATGTCGAGAATCCCAGCACTCTGCTCAAATAACAAATCCATCACAGCGCTCCTGGCTCTGTTAACGGTTGTCTCGTTATTCAACATTTCATGGTCTGATGAAAAGCAAAAAAAGAATTATCACAGCACAGAAGAAATGGTGAAGCTTCTTACGCAGACTAGCCTTCCGGTGGGTGACAACGGGTTCTTCACAGGATCCGGTCGCTGTGGCGGTTGCCACGGAGATGACCCGGTAGATTTCGCGAACGTGAATTCTGAAGGAACAGACATAAGTCCTGCTTCCAATTGGAGAGGAACTATGATGGCAAATTCGGCTAAAGACCCTTTTTGGAAAGCAAAAGTAAATCATGAAATTCTCGTTAATCCTGCTCATGCGCAAGAGCTCGTAAATAAATGCACCTCATGCCATGCCCCAGTAGGCCGCTTTACCAATTTACTTGAATTCAACAACCCTAATTATTCATTGGAAGAACTCGCCCTCGATTCGCTTGCCCGAGACGGTGTAAACTGTGGCTCTTGTCACCAACAAAAAATGGACGGGCCTCAAGGGGTTGGTAAGCATTTCAGTGGTGAGTTGTTTTTCCACAGAGACACTATTTACGGACCATATGTTACAGAAGAGCAAACAGTTCCCATTTTCGAAGCTATGATGCAAAGTTTCGTTGGCTACCGCCCATTGGGACATGCTAAAATTCGTCAATCTGAAACATGCGCTGGATGCCACAGTTTATCTACACATACTGCTGATATCCAAGGAAATTATACCGGAAACGATTTCATAGAACAAGCAACCTATCACGAATGGCTCAACTCTTCTTATAACGACACTCCGGGTATTCAAAAAGAATGTCAAGGTTGCCACATGCCAGATACTGAGGAAGGTGTTGTAATAGCCTCTGGTTACCT
>JBIKVX010000190.1:0-4296 GCA_044356625.1 Flavobacteriales bacterium
AGTCGTTCCATTCATGTCTAAATTGTCTTGTTCGATAAAGTTCTGCTTGATCGAGGTAGTGCTCGCTCAGCGGATGACCGCTCTGTCCGGCTGGATTTATATTCCAACTGTCGTTATTAGCGAAGTCGTGAATAATGCGCATTTGCGAACCGAAGTGCACGTGGTAGGTTCCAGTGCTGTCTAATTTGAAACCCGATTGGTGAATGGTTTCGTTGCCACCCCAAACCGGAAGCTCTTCTCGATTCAAAAATGGTTTAAACCATGAAACAGCACTAAGTGGATGCTTCAATTCGAGTTTACATACTTTTTTCCACGCCCATTTTTCCACCACTCCTTCTTCCTTCAATAATTTTTGCGCCGCCGTTTCAAATGCAAGAAGCAAGATGTCGTCGCGTGTTTCAATTTGCTTCGTGTTCACATTGTCCCACCAGACAGCCTGTTTATTTTTGAATAGATCCAATTGCGTGCGTTGCATTTGATGTGTTTCCAAGAACAGGTTGAAAATTTCTTTTCCCATTTCATCTTCGCAAGCGAACTTCAAATAGTAATATAGGAAACGATTGAATAGCACGGGTCCTGCTGCTTCTGGCTCGTAGGCACCGTCCCAATTGAAAGCAAGAGCTACGTCATCGTAGTACTTGCTTTGCTTTGCAATGGGCTCAAGTTCTTTTAAAATACGGGCATCTACATCGGAGGTAATGTCGTTTAACATTTCTTTCATTTTCTCGGCCGTCCATGTGTTACTTCCTTCCAATAATTTACGAATGCGATCGGCTCTGTATTGCGGTTTGTAATAGCCGGGGTAATAGGATCCGTCTGCCATTGCTCCGGGCCAATCGTTTGCGCTGTATATATAACCCCAAGTAGGATTTACACATCTTGGATTTTCTTGGAAGGAATAAAACCCTTTCCATTCGTTCATTGTATCAGCGGCATTAAGGATGACCCAAGAATTAACATCAGTATTTCTTTTTACCAAATGCGCGCAGGCCCACCAGGCTATATTCCCTTCATTGTCTGCATAATTCACGCTTAATCCAGGCCCATGAATTTGTGGTAAAGCGGCTTCGAATTCGTTCATGTTTTTGGCCAAGTTCATTTCGCGAAAAGCTTCAAACGATTTGTTTTCAACTTGTGTGTAAACCCAAGAAATAGAGATAGGCGTGGAGCTATTCATACCAACAAAAACATCGTTTACCACAGGGCCATGCGGAGTAATAGGCACTTGAAGCACAAGAGATTCTTTTCCTTTTATTTTAATTTCCTCTGTTCTGAATGTAAGTGGAACGTATTGTCCTTTGTACCAAACTTCGTTGACATTGTTTGGATTTATTTGTTCAGCGTAGAAATCCATCTCGTCGTGTTCAAGCATGGTAATGCCCCAAGCATGATTGGGTGTTCTGCCGATAAGGGCATATGGAATTCCAGCTAAAAAATGCCCTGTTACTTCAAACTCGGGACATTTAATGTGGGCTTCGAACCATGTTTGAGGAAGGCCGTAGCCAATGTGAGTGTCGTTGCAGAAGATGGGTTTTCCTGTGGCTGATTTACTTCCGGCTACAGCCCATGCATTTGATCCATCGAAGGGTGCAATAGGAAGAGCTTGCTCGGCTTCCATAAATAAATTATTCAATTCAGTTAAACTAGAATCGATTTCTCGATTATCGAATTGTCTAATATCAGATTCCGATTCATTGTGATTCATGCCAAGGTCATAGAGGTATTGCTTTCCATGTGTTAAAGCCACATGTGTCATAACGGGCTCTGTCTTATTCGCCATTTGAAACGAGAAGCTCATAGCAGCGCTAATGCAGAACATATCTTCAACGGTAAGCTTTCTTTTTTCAATTCCCATGATCGTAAATTCGGGAGGGGTGGGTCCGTTTGCAATAAACTGGTTCACGCCATCCATATAGGCGTTCACTTCCTTCGACATTTCATCGTTGATGTGATTCTTTTGAAAATTCGCAGCAGAGTTTTTTGCATATTCAGCGACACCCAATGTTCTGAAAATGCGGTCAACCTTTACCATGTCTTCGCCAATGATTTCGGAAAGGGTTCCACTACCGGCTCTGCGAAGCAATTCCAATTGAAACAAACGCTCTTGGGCATGCAGATAGCCGAGTGCACGATACGCGTCTTCAGAATTTTTCGCGTCTATATGTGGAATTCCGAACTCATCGAAATACGCATCAACCGGCTCATGCAATCCGGCCAATTTCATTTCACCAGAGTAAACAGGCAAGCTGCTCTTCAACCAAAAATATGCTGCTCCAAGGCATAAGAGCACAAGTGTCGTAAGGGCAATTGCGCTGCGGATAAGAAGTTTTTTCATAATGTAAATATACACTTCGTGATGACCTTCTGCGAAGGATGACGCAACGAAGTTGCGATGACGATTTTCAATCGATGACGCTCCGCGAAGCGGTCATCACAAAGTGTCATCGCGGAGCGTCATCACAAAGAGTTGTGTCATCAAACGAAGTTTGTATTCTTTCTAGAAAGAAAGCGTCATCCTCAGATTAATTCTCCTTCCAGTCAAATAAGTTGGAATCCCATATTGTCTGCCGTTTACATCTTCAATCCATTGGTGGTTAATGATGTTGTTCACACCCATGAGGTTGAAGATTTCAAGTGCAATGTTTCCAGAATCGAAGAATTTATTTTTGTGCTTTACGAACATATCTCGAGATAAACCTAAATCTGCTCGCAAGTATGCACGAGTGCGGAAGATGTCGTTGTAACGTTGCTGATCTGGAATTCCGTATGGAAGCCCCGTAGCGAAGTAAAAATTCAACATTACCTTATACTCTTCGTGATTCGGCATTTCGTCGAGGAAGAGTAGTGAGACACTTACGCGTTGATCTGTTGGACGAGGAACATATCCGGGATACTGCGTAATGGAATCAACAGCGATATTGTTCAAGGTATACCCGTTGTAAATCGTATCTCCGTCGCTGTTCAAGTATATGTTGTACGAGTCGTTATTAATGTCCTCCATGGTCTTGAGGTAAGACAAGCGGAACCAAGACTGTACACCTTTTATGAAGTCACCATTTACCATAACGTCTGTTCCGTAGGCGTATCCTTTCGCGCTGTTCACTGCGAAGTAACGCTGACGAACATTTTCCAATTCGTATGGAATAATGTTGTCCATTTTCTTGAAGTACAATTCGGTTACCAACTTGAATGGACGTCCCCATGAGTTGAAAACATAGTCAGCGCCAAGAACATAGTGTATGCTTTTCTGCGCGCGAATATTCGGATTCACCTGCCCATCGAATGCGCGCATTTCACGATAGAAGGGCGGTTGATAATAGTATCCAGCAGCTCCACGAATAATGATGTCTTTTTTCAATGAATCCAATTTTCCATTTTGATTCAATCGCTCCTTGATCCAAGTTGGGTTGTAAGCAATGTTCACTCTTGGACTAATAACAGTCTGATCGTTGAATGTCCAATGATTGGCGCGAAGTCCAGCCGTTGCGGTAAACGTTGCTCCGTTTTTCAAAGCATGTCTCCAAGTGTCTTGCACGAAGGCATTCACGCGGTTGCTGGTAATCTGGTTGTTCGCTTTCACACGGTCTTGAATAGGAATGAACTGATTCCCTTGTGCATTCGGATTGGTATAAGCTATAGAATCTCTTGGGTGCTGAGTAGCATAACCCGAAGAGTCAATTAATGTCCACTCGTTTAAAACGTCATTGATGTGCTCTATGTTTGCATCCATACCCCATTCCAAAAGGTGATGACTCTTTTCATAGTCTACAAATCCTTTGTGCGCCACTTGATAAACTTGTGCGTTTAGGTTATTTCTTGCGTGGTCGAGAAATGCCCCAACTCCTCTATTCGTGAGAACACTTCCGAATTTGTCTGATCCTAAGTCGCGATCTAATTCATCTAAGCGATAGGCGCCCAAAACATCGAACTTCTCACTTTCAATGGTGTTAAAACCACTAAAAGTCAGTCGAAGTTGAGAATGCTCATTCGGATTGTATCGGGTGGAAAACGCTCCGAAATAGGTGTCGTACTTCGAAATTTCTTGCCCTTCAAAATAAACCGTCAAACGCAAAGCTTCGTTAATACTTCCCACATCGGTTTGTCTTGTTTGTGGAATGAAGTTGTAGCGGTTGCTGGAGTAGTTTCCTAAAAAACTAAATTCCCAAGGGCCGTATTTAGATTTCGGACGATAAGTAAGATACGTTTGGAAATCGTTGAAGCGCGGTTTGTAGTCTCCGGAAACATCCAGTGAATTCAAGACATACGAATAATTTTTATATCGAAATCCTGAATTAT
>JBIKVX010000015.1:0-14966 GCA_044356625.1 Flavobacteriales bacterium
TTGAGCAGATAGACCGCGGTTACCAAGATATTGAAGCGCGCTTGCAAGCTTTGGGCGCAGATATTCGTCGCGTGTAACTCTTTGGCAAGAACTTTGGCTTGCGAACAACATACTGTTCTATATTTGAAATGAATTCAATAATTATGAAAAAAAATCTTGCCCCTTTCGCTTTGCTACTCGCAGTAGTCGCAATGTTTAGCTTCACTTCGGTTAAGCATAATGATACCAAACCAACTTCAACCAAAATCGGATTAGAGATTGGTGACGAAGCTCCGAACATTGTTATGAAAGGTTTGGATGGAAAGGATTTAAAACTTTCTTCGCTTCGCGGGAAATTAGTTTTAATCGATTTCTGGGCTTCATGGTGTGGACCTTGCCGCAGAGAGAATCCGAATGTTGTTGCAGCTTACAACAAATACAGTCAAGCGAAATTCAAAACAGCGAAAGGTTTTGAAATTTTTTCCGTGAGCTTTGATCAAAACAAGGCAGCTTGGGAGGAGGCGATTGCAAAGGACGGGTTGTTGTGGAAAAATCACGTTTGCGATATGAAAGGTTGGGCGAATGCAGCCGGACAGCTTTATGGAATCTCAAGCATCCCATCAAGTGTCTTAATTGATGAGAATGGAATTATTGTCGCGAAGAACCTTCGCGGACCAGCTTTAGATATGGAATTGGACAAGTACGTTTCTTCGTTCAAATGATCTAACGATATAAGTTATCTTTGCGGGCCGAATGACATTCGGCCCGTTTTGTTTTCTGACAGCCTGTCGCTCTTTTTGGCTTGGCTCAACGATTGTCAAATGGGGATTACATAAAATTTTAGGCTATGACAGAAGAATTGAATGACAATCAGTCACAAGAATTGGAAAATAACGAAGTGAACGAGGCTCCTGTTGAGCAGACTGCAGCGGAGACAACTTCAGAGAATCTAGCAGAACCGACCGCAGAACAAGTTACTGCAGAGTGGAAAGACAAGTACATGCGCTTAACCGCCGATTTCGATAATTTCAGAAAACAAAAGAATCGTGAAAGAATTGAATTGCTAAGCAACGCTTCGCGCGATGTCATAAGTGGTTTACTTCCAGTATTAGATGTTTTCGAATTGGCCATGAAGGCGAATGAGACGAGTGAAGATATGACTGCAGTTAAGGAAGGATTTTCCTTAATCTATGGAAAGCTTGTTGGTGAATTGGAGAAGAAGGGGTTGAAGCCAATGGAGAGCAACGGTCTTCCTTTCAATGTAGATTTTCATGAGGCTATTACAGAGTTTCCGGCTCCAACGGAAGAGCAAAAGAACACCGTTATAGACACCATGGAGAAGGGCTATTTGTTAAACGATAATGTAATACGCTACGCCAAAGTAGTGGTAGGAAAATAATTATGGCTAAGAAAGATTTCTACGACGTATTGGGTATTGCACGAAGTGCGAACGAGGCCGATATTAAAAAGGCCTATCGCAAATTGGCTATTCAATTCCACCCCGATAAAAATCCTGACGACAGTTCGGCTGAAGAGAAATTCAAAGAAGCAGCAGAGGCTTACGAGGTGTTAAGTGATAATCAAAAACGTCAGCGTTACGATCAGTTCGGTCATGCCGGAATGGGCGGCGGTGGCGGCGGACAAGGCTACGGTGGTGGAATGAATATGGACGATATCTTCTCGCAATTTGGAGATATTTTCGGAGGATTTGGCGGCGGCGGCGGAAGCAGATCAAGTTCAAGAAGAGTCAAGGGAAGTAATCTTCGCATTCGTGTGAAATTGAATTTGGAAGAAATAGCTTTCGGTACAACTAAGAAGATTAAGGTTTTTAAAATGGCGAACGCCGATGGCGTGACCTACGATACGTGTTCAACATGCGGAGGATCAGGACAAATACGTCGCGTGCAACAAACCATTTTAGGTGCCATGCAAACCGCAGCCACCTGTCATGTTTGCAGCGGTGCAGGGAAATCAATTAAAGATCGTCCGAAAGATGCCGATGCATACGGACAAGTGCGCAAGGAAGAAACCGTTGAAATTAAAATTCCAGCGGGTGTGGTTGAAGGAATGACGTTGAATGTTTCAGGGAAGGGAAATTCAGGTCCGTTTGGTGGAGTGCCAGGAGATTTACTTGTTCAAATTGAAGAAGAAGAGCACACTGAATTGAAGCGTGACGGAATTCATTTGTACTACGATTTGTATTTGAATTTTGCCGATGCTGCAATGGGTGCTAGCATTGAAATTCCTTTGGTAAAGGGTAAAGCGCAGATTAAAATTGAGCCGGGAACTCAAGCTGGAAAAATACTACGTTTGAAAGGAAAAGGAATTCCAGATGTTAACGGATATGGTACTGGTGATTTAATGGTAAACATAAACGTTTGGACCCCTCAGAAAATTTCATCAGAGGAAAAAGAAATGCTCACGAAACTTCGCGAATCAGAAAATTTCAAACCTAATCCATCGGCGAAAGACAAGAGCTTTTTCCAACGTGTAAAAGAAATGTTTCAGTAATTAGGACATGGAGCAGGAAGAAGAGAAAACAGAGTTTGCGCGCTACTTCCTGCAGATAGCCTACGATGGAACCAACTATCACGGTTGGCAACGACAACCGAATGCTCATTCGGTTCAAGAAGAAATAGAGAGAGCTCTTTGTAAGATTTTACGTTTGCCGAAGGTGGTCACACTCGGTTGCGGACGAACGGATACGGGAGTGCATGCGAGCGATTTTTATCTTCATTTTGTTCCGGAAATTCATGAGTTGAATGAAGAGGAAACGCTTTTTCGATTGCAACAAGTGTTGCCAAAAGACATTGCAGCTTATAGACTATTCAAGGTTAACAACAGAGCACATGCGCGTTTCGATGCGAATGAACGGTCTTATGAATATCGCATTGCAAAAAAGAAAAATCCTTTCCAGCGTAATTTCACTTACTTCTACGGAAAAGAATTAGACGTGGAAGCCATGAACAACGCTGCTCATTTGATGTTAGGTAGCCATGACTTTGCTTGTTTCTGTAAATCGGGAGGTGGGCAAATGACCACCGTTTGCGATGTGCGAGATGCACAATGGGAAGAGAAAGAAGGTCTGCTAATTTTTCACATAACTGCCGATCGTTTCCTCCGAAACATGGTGCGCGCTGTGGTGGGAACTCTTTTACAAGTAGGAAGAGGTGAAATGAATTTGGAAGAATTTCAAGAGGTGCTGAATAGCAAATCAAGAAACGAGGCAGGGGAAAGTGTTCGTCCGAATGGACTGTTTTTAACTCGAGTTATTTATCCGGAATCTACCTTCCGAACAAACTAGAATATGGCATCAGGGAAGGCGTTTGATTGGAAAATATTTGCACGACTGTATCAATATAGCAAGCCCTATCGTGGAGGTTTCGCAGTGACTCTGATTTTGGTTCTTGTGCTCTCAGGGCTTACAGTGGTCCGTCCAGAACAAATGCGAAACATGTTAGACGTTGCCGTCCCCGGTGGAGATAGCATGCAAATCTTGAATGTGGCCATTTGGTTTTTTGTTGTCTTAGCATTGGAGATTGTATTGCAATACATTCAAACACTTGCGGCGAACAGCGTGGCCCAGAGCATTACCCTTGACATGCGTGAGCGCGTTTATGCGCAAGTGATTCGATATAAATTGAATTACTTCGATAAGACTCCTGTTGGACAATTGGTCACACGTCACATTGGTGACATTGACGGTATTGCTGAAGTGTTCAGTGTTGGGCTTTTAGATATTATTCGCGATATACTTAAGTTGTTAGTGATTGTGGGATTCATGTTTTTTCTCGATTGGAAGTTGACGTTGATTGTCATGCTGCCAATACCTATTTTACTATGGGCAACACGCGTGTTTCAACAAGCGGTGAAGAAATCATTTCAAGATGTTCGAAATGAAGTGGCGCGCATGAATGTGTTCGTGCAAGAGCACGTAACCGGAATGAACATTGTTCAATTCTTCAATCGTCAGAAAATTGAAAACGAAAAATTTGTCGAGATTAACGCGCAGCAACGCGATGCCCACATTCGAGGCATTTGGGCCTATTCAGTATTTTTTCCTGTTGTTGAAATTCTTTCAGCGCTCTCTGTTTCCTTGCTGCTTTGGTGGGGTGTGAAGTCGAGCTTGAATTTGGAAATGTCTCCAGGATTAATTCTCGAATTCAGCACCTTCATAGCCATGATGTACAGACCCATTCGTCAGATGGCAGACAACTTCAACGTACTTCAAATGGGAGTGGTGAATGCCGAACGCGTATTCAAGTTAATGGACGAAGATCATTCTGAAGAAGATGCCCTTCATGAAGAAATGAAAGATGTCGACGGAAGAATTGAATTCCGCGATGTGAGTTTTCAGTATGTGGAAAATCAATCGGTGTTGACCAACTTCAACATGATTATTGAGGCTGGAAAGAACGCGGCTATTGTGGGTTCTACGGGGTCTGGAAAATCGACACTTATTTCATTGCTGAATAGATTTTACGAAATAAACAACGGTGAAATTTATATCGATGATGTAGCACTTTCGAAATTGCCTTTGGTTTCGCTTCGAAAAACAATAGGCGTTGTTCTTCAAGATGTATTTCTTTTCAGCGATTCAATTCGAAATAATTTAACGTTATACAACGAGAGTATTTCCGATGAGCGAATGATTGAAGCTGCGAAAATGGTAGGTGCGCATGATTTTATAATGGCTCTTCCTGGTGGTTATGATTTCGATGTAAAGGAAAGAGGAACATTGCTCAGTACAGGACAACGTCAGCTTCTGGCGTTCGTTCGCGTCTTCCTTCAAGACCCGAAAATTGTTATTCTCGACGAAGCGACTTCAAGTATCGATACCGAGTCTGAGTTGCTTATTCAACGCGCGACGGAGCTTCTGACAAAAGATAGAACTTCGATTGTTATTGCACACAGACTTTCAACCATTCAACAGGCAGACGTGATTTTTGTATTGGAAAAAGGAGAGATCATTGAGCAAGGAAGTCATTCAGAGTTGATGACATTGAGCGGTCATTACCGTAACTTAGTGGAACTTCAATACAAGAAATAATGACCAACGCCGAGAAGATTGTAAACTTCATGTTCACCAACGATGCGTATAGCCAATGGTTGGGCATTGAACGATTGAATGTTGCACCCGGTCTTTGTGATTTGCGAATGACGGTAAGAAGTGAAATGTTAAATGGATTTGCAATTGCTCATGGTGGAATTTCTTATTCACTTGCTGATACGGCTTTGGCATTCGCGAGCAATGCCCATGGATTGAAATGTTATTCGGTGGAGACTTCTATTTCTCATGTGAAGATGGTTGAGGAAGGAGACGTTCTTTCAACGTTGGTTGAAGAGAAAAGCTTATCGAAGCGCATCGGTGTTTATCACATCACTGTTTTCAATCAGAACAAAGAAGCTGTGGCCTTTTTCAAGGGGACCGTTCACAGGTCTGAAAAATCTTGGGAAATCGCATAATTTTCAAGGACTTTCTTTCTTAAATCGTAAATTTGCACCATGCAAGAAAATACGCGCGTGGGCAAGGTTTCCCACTTGTTAGAAAAACTATCTGAATCGGCAACGTTAGCTATGGCTCGCATGGGTCGAGAATTGGCTGCAGAAGGGAAACCAGTGGTGAACCTTTCTATTGGTGAACCCGATTTCAACACACCTGATTTCATTAAGGAAGCCGCCATTGCAGCCATACACGCGAACGTAACGCATTACCCGCCGGTAAACGGATTCCCGGAATTGCGTCAAGCTATTTCAAACAAGTTTAAACGCGATAACGGACTTACGTATTCTCCCGAGCAAGTGGTGGTAAGTACAGGCGCAAAACAAAGTTTAGCGAATGTGATTTTGGCTTTAGTGAATCCGGGCGATGAGGTTATCATGCCAAGTCCATATTGGGTAAGCTATGCTGAATTGGTGAAGATGGCTGGAGGAACCGTTGTTGAACTGCACGCAGGAATTGAAAGCAATTTCAAAATCACTGCGGAAAGTTTGAGCAACGCGATTAACGACAACACGAAGTTGATTATTTATAGTTCTCCATGTAATCCTACGGGTTCAGTTTATAGCAAGGAAGAGCTTGAAGCATTGAGCAAAGTTATTCTTCAGCATGAAGGTGTTTATGTGATTAGCGATGAGATTTATGAGTTAATCAATTTTGTTGGAAAGACTTATTCCATTGGTGCTTGCGAAGGCATGCTAGACCGCACCATTACGGTGAACGGGGTATCGAAGGCATTCGCAATGACTGGATGGAGATTGGGATATATTGGCGCTCCAATTTGGATTGCGCAGGCCTGCAACAAGATGCAAGGACAAATTACCAGCGGTGCGAATACCATTGCGCAAATGGCTGCGAAGGCAGCGTTGGAAGCCGATCCGTCTGTTGTTAACGAAATGATTGAAGTGTTCAAGACGCGCAGAGATCGCGTGTTTGAAGGACTATCGAAAATACCTGGATTGAAGATTAATCTTCCAGAAGCGGCATTCTATTTTTACATTGACGTAACAGCTTTCTTCAATACGACAGATGGTATGACCGTTGTGAAGAATTCGGAAGACATGGCTATGTACTTGTTGCGCAAAGTGTATGTTGCAACAGTTGCAGGAGATGCCTTTGGCGATTCGAATTGCATTCGAATTTCATACGCCACTTCCGAAGAGAATTTAGATCAAGCCGTTTCTAGAATGGCTCAAGCTTTATCAGAATTAAAACCGTTATAAATTGAATAAAGAATCCGTACAGTCGTTCTTCAACTCATTGTCTGAGAAAACCATTTTGGTGGTTGGCGATGTTATGATAGACGCATATTTATGGGGAAAAGTGGAACGCATTTCTCCAGAAGCTCCCGTTCCCATTGTTCACATTCAGAAGAAAGAAAATCGTTTAGGCGGTGCCGCAAACGTGGCTTTGAATATAAATAGTCTGGGTGCGAAAGCAATTATGTGTTCTGTAGTTGGAGATGGATCGAAGGGAGATATTTTCCGTAAGACCGCGAAGGATTTAGGTTTTAGTACAGAAGGAATTATAGATTCCACCGAGCGAATGACAACCGTGAAGACACGTGTTATTTCGGGCGGACATCATATTGTTCGAATTGACGATGAAATTACTTGGCCGCTATCTGCAACAGACGAGCGGAATTTACTCGATTGCATAGATCAGATTTTAAGCAAACAAAAAGTAGATGCAATAGTATTTGAAGACTACGACAAAGGAGTGTTGACTGAAAAAGTAATTGCACAAGTCATAGAGAAGGCGAAGGCTTTGAATATTCCTGTATGCGTAGATCCAAAATTGAAAAATTTCAAAAACTATATTGGCTGCTCACTTTTCAAACCAAATTTTAAAGAATTGAAGGAAGGAATGAAGGTTGAATTCACAGCAGATGATACTGCATCTATTGAGCAGTCGTTAGTGAATTTAAGAAACGAATTGAACGCTGAAGGCGTTATGGTTACGCGTTCTGAACACGGCGTAACCTCTTTTGATGGTGAGACTTTTTCTACTCATTCAGCGCACAAACGAGAAATAGTCGATGTTTCAGGAGCAGGAGATACTGTAATAGCAGTGGCTACTTTGGCATTGGCTTCCAATTGGAGCTTGTCTGACATTGCCGAGATAGCGAATCTTGCAGGCGGATTGGTTTGCGAGAAGGTGGGCGTAGTGCCGATAGATAAAGAATTATTAAAGTTGGAAGCAGAACGAATTGCAGTTTCAATTTGAACAAAATCGATGTAAGTCGAATTCATGTAAGTATGGAAACAGTTAAGCCGTATAATCAAGGTGGAAAGAAGGAAGAGGTTGAGCAAATGTTCGATCAAATTGCGCACAGCTACGATTTTTTGAATCACTTCTTTTCGCTAGGAATCGATATCATCTGGCGCAAGCGTGCTATACGTATTTTGAAGAAATATCATCCGAAGAAAGTACTCGATGTGGCTACAGGAACAGCCGATTTCGCGCTGCAAGCGGTGAAGTCTAAGTTGAATGCTTCTTCCATTGTTGGAGTAGATATTTCTGAAGGTATGTTGGAAGTGGGAAGGAAGAAAGTGAAGGAAAGAGGCTTCGAGCAAATCATTGAATTGCGAAGAGGAGATTCTGAGAATCTTCCGTTTGAAGATCATTCGTTCGACGCTTATACCGTTGCTTTCGGTGTGCGGAATTTTGAAAATTTAGAACAAGGCATGCGTGAAATGTTGCGCGTACTTCGTCCGAATGGAGTAGGTGTAGTTTTAGAATTTTCACGTCCAAAACATTTTCCCATTAAACAATTATTCGGATTTTATTTCAAGTTCATTATGCCAACTTTAGGCAAGTGGGTTTCGAAAGACAGTCGTGCATACGCATATCTTCCAGAGTCAGTGGCTCAGTTTCCTTCCGGAAAAGATTTTTTAGCTGTGATGGAAAAGGTTGGGTACCAAAGAGTGCGTTGTATTCCATTAAGCGGCGGTATTGCGAGCATTTACATTGGTGAAAAGTGAAAATAGAAATTCTTCCTTCGGAAATTAGTGGAGTCGTTTCGGCCCCTGCCTCGAAGAGTATTGCGCAGCGCTACGTTGCTGCCGCACTGATGGCCGCGGGAGAAACAACCATTCGTCATTACCCGAATTCAGAAGACCCCTTTCATGCGCGGAAGTTGGCCGAGTCGCTGGGTGCGATTGTTCAACTTTCAAAAAACACTTTGATAATAAAAGGCGGATTTCCAGCCAATGAAATTCACGACATTCGTTCCCCACAAAAAAATCTTTTTGCAGGTGAGTCCGGATTCGCTTCGCGCTTGTTCGTTCCAATTGCTGCCCTTCACAACAGTGAAAAAGTTTTGAACGGAACGGGCACTTTATTGAACAGACCTTTCTTTGAATTTGATACTTATTTGAATCCGTTTGGAGTAACCGTTTCAACCAACGAAGGGAAATTACCGCTGACTTTTTCGGGACAGCTTACAGCAGGAAAGGCAGAGTTGTCCGCAGCGAATTCCTCACAATTCCTCTCGGGAATGCTCATGGCTTTGCCCCGCTGCACGGGCGATTCAGAGTTGGTGGTTACAGAATTGAATAGTAAGCCGTACATCGATTTAACCCTTGCGGTGATGAAAATGTTTGGCGTTACCGTGAAAGAAGATGACGGGACCTATTTCATTAAAGGTTCGCAGAAGTACAAGCCACAAGATGTCTCTGTAGATGGCGATTGGAGCGGTGCAGTTCCATTACTTATTGCAGGCGCATTAACAGCTACAGAAGGTTTATTGGTGAAGAATTTAAACACGCGACTGCCTCAAGCAGATCAAGCTATCTTGAATGTTTTCGATTTAGCTAAGGTGAAATACACACAGAACGAAAACAGCGTGAAAGTTTTCGCAAGTACCATTCATGCATTTGATTTCGATGCCACGCATTGTCCAGATTTATTCCCATGCCTTGCAGTGTTGGCTTCATTCGGAAACGGCGTTTCAACATTGAAAGGCGCTAAGCGACTAGCCGTAAAAGAAAGCAATCGCGCAACGGCCATTGTGGAAGAATTCGCGAAATCTGGAATTCGGGTTGTAGTTCGTGGAGATGATATGATGATCTATCCTGGTCATGCTCGTCCTGCCGTTTGGAACGTGCACAAAGACCACCGCATGGTCATGGCTGGCGCACTCTTCGGCATTGCTGGGGCGAAGACAATCCTTCAAAACCCTGAGGTTATTTCGAAGTCGTATCCCGATTTTTTCAAAGACATTCAATCGATTGGCGCGAAGATGAAATAGCTCTTTGCCAATTGAGAAGTATATTCGCATTCAAATCTATTTCGTATGAAATTTACGGCAGAGCAAATAGCCGGTATGTTGGAAGGAACGGTTGAAGGAAATTCTTCAGCAGAAGTTTCAGGGCTTTCTAAAATTGAAGAAGGCAAAACTGGAACCCTCACGTTTCTGGCCAATCCGAAATACATTTCTCATATTTATTCCACAGGCGCAAGTGTTGCTATTGTTTCGAACGATTTCGTTGCAGAGCAGGCCTTGCCTGAAACTCTTACGCTTATTCGTGTTGAAGATGCATACGGAAGTTTTGCGAAATTGTTGGAAGCGTATAGTCAATTCAAAAAACCTCGTCCGGGTATTCACCCTTCTGCTGTTATAGATTCTACTGTTGTGATTGGAGAGAACGTTCACATCGGTGCTGGAGTTGTTATTGAGCCCAATGTCTCCATTGGAAGTAACGCGGTAATTATGGCTCAGTCGTACTTAGGTGAGCACGTGAAGATTGGAGATTTTACGACTATTCATCCGGGTGTGAAGGTTTACAGTGAATGTGTCATTGGTGCAAATTGCACGCTGCACGCTGGAGTTATTATTGGAGCAGACGGATTCGGTTTTGCACCTCAAGCCGACAATCAATACGCGAAGGTTCCTCAGATTGGAAATGTTGTGATTGAAGATCGTGTTGAAATTGGTGCGAATACAGCTATTGATAGAGCCACTCTAGGTTCTACGATTATTCGTGAAGGTGTGAAGCTCGATAACCTCATTCAAATTGCACACAACGTTGAAATTGGAAAGAATACGGTTATTGCGGCGTTAACTGGCATTGCAGGAAGCACCAAGATTGGCGAGAACGTTATGATAGGCGGACAGGTAGGAATAGCAGGACATTTGACTATTGCGAACGGGGTGAAGATTGCGGCTCAAACGGGCATTAGCGCTTCTGTGCTGAAAGAAGACGTTGTAATGCAAGGGACACCCGCTGTTAGCACGATGGACTTCAAAAAATCGTACATCATTCACCGCCGCTTGCCGCAATTGCTTGAGCGCATAGAGCGACTTGAAAAAGGACAGAAGTAATGTTATTGCTTCCTTATCTCAAACATTTATTTTTCGCCAAAGGACCTCACGGGGTTCATTCACCTTTTGTTTTCAAACTCATTACCGAAGTGCTCAAGCAACAGCGTGTGGAGGCCTGGAAACCAATTGAAGACGCTCGTAGAAAATTGCTTTCGAATAATACAGCTTATGTGGTGAAGGATTTTGGTGCGGGAAGCAAGGGGCTTCAGACAACTCGTACTTATTCGCGATCTGTGGCTTCCAGCGCCATGCCGAAGAAAAAGGGAGAAGCCCTTCATTTGTTTGTGGAACATTTGCAGCCTTCCGGGCTGCTTGAAATAGGCACTCATTTCGGAATAGGCACGCTCTATTTATCAGAGGCCCTTCATTCCACAAAAAAAATAATTACCCTTGAAGGAGATCCAACGCATGCGGCCGAAGCGCGCACTCTCTTTCATTCCTTCCAAAAAGAAAATATAGAAGTGGTTGAAGGAAATTTCAACGATACCCTTCCAACTACATTAAATGCCTTTCCTACATGTGAGTTTATTTATGTAGATGGAAACCACACGGAAGAGGCAACCCTTCGCTATTTCGAAGTTCTTCTTCAACATAAAAATATAACGTGCATTGTTTTCGACGATATCTATTGGAGCAGAGGAATGATGCGTGCTTGGAAGCAAATCTGTTCCGATTCACGCATTGAATTGAGCCTCGATTTCTATTGGTTCGGCGTTATTTTTCTGAATGGAAGAATGCGCAAGGAACACTTCAGTTTGTATCTACCCCGCTGAATTGTCGCGCTGTTTAGAGTGAGTGTCAGAAAATGCTGACAATTCTGTCATATTTCAGCTCTGATTTCTCAATGGCATATTGGTTGAAATGCGGGGTGAAACAAATTGAAAATTTAAGAACATGAGTAAAATAATAGGCATTGACCTCGGTACCACGAATTCGTGTGTATCTGTGATGGAAGGAAACGAGCCCGTGGTAATCGCGAACAGCGAAGGAAAGCGCACCACGCCTTCTATTGTTGCTTTCATTGAAGGTGGTGAGCGTAAAGTAGGAGATCCTGCAAAGCGTCAAGCCATTACGAATCCAACAAAGACCATTTCAAGTATCAAACGTTTCATGGGATCATCATTCGCAGAAACGGAGAAAGAAGCAACCCGCATGCCCTACACTGTAGTGAAGGGAGATAATAACACGCCTCGTGTAAAAATCGACGACCGTACGTATACCCCACAAGAAATTTCAGCCATGATTCTTCAAAAGATGAAGAAGACGGCTGAAGATTATTTGGGTCAGGAAGTAACCGAAGCGGTTATTACCGTTCCTGCATATTTTAACGATGCGCAACGTCAGGCTACGAAAGAAGCGGGCGAGATTGCTGGATTAACCGTGAAGCGTATCATTAACGAGCCAACTGCAGCGGCATTGGCATATGGATTAGACAAGAAGTCTCAAGAGATGAAGATTGTAGTGTTCGACTGCGGAGGTGGAACGCATGACGTGTCTTGTCTTGAGTTAGGTGATGGTGTATTTGAAGTATTGTCAACAGACGGTGATACGCACTTGGGTGGTGATGACTTCGACCAAGTAATCATTGACTGGTTGGTTCAAGAATTCAAAAATGAAAATGGAAATTTAGATCTTTCGAAAGATCCAATGGCTCTTCAACGTTTGAAGGAAGGTGCAGAGAAAGCGAAGATTGAATTGTCGAGTTCTACAACGACAGAAATTAACTTGCCATACATCATGCCTGTTGACGGAATACCAAAGCACTTGGTGAAGTCTTTGACACGTGCGAAGTTCGAGCAGTTAGCAGATTCATTAATACGCAGAACCATAGCTCCGTGCGAAAGCGCATTGAAGAACGCAGGATTGTCTGTGAACGACATCAACGAAATTATTTTAGTAGGAGGATCAACACGTATTCCAGCAATTCAAGATGCGGTGAAGAAGTTCTTCGGAAAAGATCCAAGCAAAGGAGTGAATCCTGATGAAGTTGTTGCTATTGGAGCAGCAATTCAAGGAGGTGTATTAACCGGAGAAGTGAAAGATGTGTTGTTGTTAGACGTTACACCACTTTCATTGGGAATTGAAACTATGGGTGGCGTATTCACGAAGTTGATTGATGCAAACACTACGATTCCAACGAAGAAGTCTGAAGTCTTTTCAACGGCGAGTGATAACCAACCAAGTGTAGAGATTCACGTGTTACAAGGTGAGCGCGCAATGGCGAAGGATAATCGCACCATTGGAAAATTCCACTTAGACGGGTTGCCACCAGCACCAAGAGGGGTTCCACAAGTAGAAGTAATCTTCGACATTGATGCGAACGGAATCATTAACGTTTCTGCACTTGACAAAGCAACCAACAAATTGCAAAGTATCCGAATCGAAGCTTCTAGCGGATTAAGCAAAGAAGACATCGCGAAGATGAAGCAGGAAGCAGAAATGAATGCAGATTCAGATCGCAAGGCGAAAGAAGAAGCAGACGTTGTGAACCAGGCCGATTCATTGATTTTCCAAGTGGATAAGCAATTGAAAGAGTTCGGAGATAAACTTCCAGCTGATAAGAAAACAGAGATCGAAGCGTCTTTGGAAGAGTTGAAGAAGGCACATGCTGAAAAGAACTTAGACACCATCAAGGCGTCTATGGACAAATTGAATGCAGTGTTCCAAGCGGCTAGTGCTGATATGTATAACAACGCTGGAGGAGCTGCAGATGCAGGTGCTGGAGAGCAACAAGCAGGAGGCAACGACGGTGAAGTAACCGATGTTGACTTTGAAGAAGTAAAAGACGAGAAGAAGTAATTCTGAATCGAAACCAATAAAAAAGGCCTTGAAATATCAAGGCCTTTTTTATTGAGATAAATTTATGTACCTTTAGGTACCTTAAATCGACCTATCGTGAAATTATATTATTCAATTGTAATTGTAATTCTTTTGAGTTTGTCTTTTGACTTAAAGGCTCAAAACTATAATATGTCGAATACCACGGTTAATATTTCTTGTGGTTCCGTGATTAATTTTTATGATTCGGGAGGCCCATCGTCGAGTTATTCTACTAACGCAAATTTGACAATGGTTTTTTGTGCTCCGGTTGGTCAAAATATATATGCTCAGTTTAGTTCATTTAATCTAGAAAACACTTGGGATTACCTCTACGTTTACAATGGCCCCAGTATGGCATCACCCTTGCTGGGAGCCTTCACTGGCGGAGTTTCACCAGGTCTGATTTCAGGAGCCACCAATTGTTTAACATTCGTTTTTGTTTCAGACAATAGTTTTAATTCTCCGGGATGGGCGGCTACCTTGGGTTGTGGCGCACCACCAGTATCACCCCCATCAGCGTCGGGATTGTGCTCGGGAGCCCAGCCGTTCTGCACGGGAACGACTTATACCTTTCCAGGAGCTCAAAACACAACCGCTCAAGCAGGCCCTAATTATGGTTGTCTTCTTAGTGCACCCAATCCTGCTTGGTATTATATGCAAATTCAGAACGGTGGTCCGCTCTCAATTTCGATGGCAAGTACTGCTGGAGTTGACGTTGACTATGCGTTGTGGGGACCTTTTTCAACCCTAACGAATGTATGCAATCAGCTTACGGCCGCACCTATAAGTTGTTCTTATTCAACAGCATCCAATGAAACGGCAACCATTGCAAATGCAATTGCTGGGCAATATTATATATTGGTAATTACGAATTTTTCAAATGTGCCCACGAACATAACGTTCAGCCAAAGTGGGGGTACCGCTACTACGAATTGTGATATTCTTTGTAATATGACGAATTTTACTGCTGTCCCGGGGGCATGTATTCCAGCTACAAATACCTACAATGTTAGCGGTTCAATAACATTCACTAACCCACCCGCTAGCGGCACTTTAACAATAACCTCCTCATGCGGAGTTTCAACAACAATTCCAGGACCATGGGTAAGTCCATTATCATATACCCTTACAGGACTCCCTTCGAATGGGTTAGCCTGTGTCTTGACGGCGTCGTTCTCAGGCGATGTTCTTTGTAATTTGAATCAAAGCATTACCGCACCACCATCTTGTCTTCCCCAGTGTACGGTGTCGGCTTCGAACAGCGGTATAGCTTGCGCTGGAAATTCTGTTTCGCTGAATGCAAGCGCTGTTAGTGGCGCCACTGCTTATACTTGGACAGGC
>JBIKVX010000191.1:0-4270 GCA_044356625.1 Flavobacteriales bacterium
ATACGCAATGTAATTCGTTGGCCATAAATGAAAAATGCGGTGCATTTCATTGTCTATGGCATGCGTTAAATAGCGATATTTTTCATTCTTATTTTGAATCGAACGCATGTGTTCTATGTGCTCATTCATTGAATTTCCCATTGCAATATTTACGCGCCCCTTGTGTCCGGTGATTCCTTTCAACATGGAAAGAAAATCTTCTCCGGATTTTTTCTCATAAGTTCCAAGCACTTTTAAATGCATGAGCTCATTCGTCTTCATCATATCACACGGATCGTATTCATAGCTCACAGCCATGGGAATCATGCTCAAAGCTTGCAAACCGTCTTCAATGTTATCGGAACTCATTGCGAACATCTTCAACAAACCGGTTGCTGTTCTATCGTCTCCATCTTTGCTTCTTCCTTCACGTTGCGCTATCCAGATTGAAGTGTGGTCGGAAGTTAAAGTATGACGAATGTAATTGGAAAGGCGAAGGCTGTAGTAGAACATCTCCTTTGCGTTTACATTCCGATTCACAATGAAGTTCTTGTTGGAACGAACGATGTCTTCAACCACTTTCTGACGAAGCAGATTATCGCCAATAGCGATCTGCGTAGTCTTGTGGCCTTGTTCAAGCAAACTCACGTTCAAGATTGCACTGTCAAGAATAATGTCGCGGTGATTGCTTAAGAAAAGGTAAGGCTTTGTCTTATCTAACGATTCGAAGTTGGTGAAAGACAACCCACTGGTTGTGGTTTGAATGGCCATCTTGAAAGCAGGACCCGATATCTCCGATTGAAATTCATCAACGGTGGTAACCTGACGAAGCATTTTCTGAATGGCCGAGCGGCTTAATCCAGGAAACACCCACTTCAACATTTTGTAAAATTCAGGGACTTCCAAAATGCGTTCAACAGCAGCTTTTAATTCTTCGTCGTTATACGGACGAATGGGATCGAAATTAAAAACATCTATTTGCGCATCTTCCATAGATACAAAAGTAAGAAATTCAGAACTTTTGATTGGAGAAGCCTTGTTGTAAATATGAACAATGTGTACTTTTGGCCTATGAATAAAATGAAAGCGTTGCTTATAGCCGTATCAGTTTTTATGGCTTTATCGGCATGTGAAGAAAAGAAAGTTCAGGTTCCTTCGAGAAGCGTTGAATTAATTGGCGATTTTGATGATACGTTGTGGAATCAGAATACAGGAACTATTTATTCATTGGCTTTATACGCCGACAGCAGTTTTTATTTGAGAACAAGGGTAATCGGGGGTGAGGCAAAGACCTATTTAGGTAATTACAAACCGAATGAAAAATGGGAGGTTCTTAATCTAAAGTGTGCGGACAGTACGCATGTTTTTTCTGTTCAAATCAAATCTCCTGACCTATTAGAAATGAATGTAGAAGGGGGAATTAGTTCTATGATTCGTTCAACAAGAGTGGTGAGTGCAACAGGCGCAGCTGTATTAAAGAACAGAGTTAAAATATGGTCGGCAGATAAATCAATCGTTTATCAGTTGGTGAACGCGAACGAACTCATCATTGATCAGCTATTTATTAATTCACTCACCCCTGAATACAAAGCATTGCTGAGTTATTACTCGGGAAAATACGAATCTCCAGAACTCGGAAAGTCTTTAAACTTCACACAGGAAGAGATCGTCAAACTTCAGGAACTCTATTTCCCTAAACCGGAAACTGTTAAAACAGAAGAGAAGGAAACTCCTCCGATTGACGAAAAGATGCCTATGAAGTCCTTGTTTTTCTTTAACAATGGAGGAAAGGTCGAAGTACAGTTGGTAGCACTTAGTTCAAAGGGCAATGATTACGCTAAAAAGGATTCTTGGGAATTGAATGCAGAAGGGTGGAAGTTGGTTAATTCGGAGCTTTCTGGAGTGGCATCTGAAGTTGTTTATGACAATCCGAATGAAGTGAAGCTTCCGAAAGGAAATATTATCATCAATAAGTGACAATCCGAATAGCTCAATCTTTTAAGTTTAATTTTATTCCATAAAGTAAAAAACTGTTTTTTTAATAGTTTGGTTTTAGGCAACCGAGCACATTTCTTTTCGTCTTTTATTTACTTTAATTAAAGACAAAATGCCCCGTAGTCTCTTGCCGGCAATGGTTCTGTTTCTGAGCCATTTCTTTTGCAATGCTCAATTTGAGAACTATAGTGAAATTTGGAGTTTACCCTCCGGACCTTACGATGCATTTTTTGGCAATGGTGTTAGTGTTTTTGACTATGATGGTGATCATATTGATAATATCACAATTGCCCGACCATACATAGGAATTTCGGGATTTCAAGTTTCTCAGGGTCAACTTACTGAAGATTTTTTCTTTCCATTGCCTTTAGATATTAAGCAACTTCTATGGGCAGATTTTAACAACGACGGAGATAAAGAACTTTTTGTCACAGCATATGGTAGTGGTCTTTATCTTTTCGATTATTCTACGGAAGGACTAGTATCAATCGAAGCCTCATTCAGTAATCTTTTTTGGGGATTTCATTATGGTGCTTCCGCAGCGGATTATGACAATGATGGAGATCTTGATTTATACGTCTGTGAATACTTGAATTACAATGAAGATTTACCATTTGAGAATTTACTGTTTAGAAATGATGGTGATTTTACTTTTACAGAGGTTGGACAAGTCATGGGGGTGAATGCTGCTACAGATAACTCTTTTCAATCTGTTTGGGTTGATTTTAATCGAGACGGGTGGCAAGATTTATATGTTATTAACGATCACAGTATTCCCAATTTATTCTATCAGAACAATGCAGGACTTTCTTTCACTGAAATATCAGTAGACAATAATACCAATGTTGCAATGTCTTGCATGAGCAACTCTGTTTCCGATTTTAATAGAGATGGTTATTTTGATATTTTTATTACTGACGGCCTAACCCCTGTTCTACTAAAAGGAGACAGCTCAGGTATATATACTCAGGTTGCTTATGATGTAGGGTTCAATGATTTTCAAACAGGTTGGGGTGCACTCTGGATCGATGACAACTTAGATGGTTGGGAAGATATTCATATTTGCCAGGGTGGAACTGAATTTTTTCCATTTCCAAATCAATATTACCGAAATGAAAATGGAACTTTCACCATGGATAACACCTTTGACATGGCTTCAAAGGCTTCGTATGTGAATGCAAAAGGTGATTTCGACGGGGACAAAATCCCTGATTTTGTTGCTATGCATAGCGCACCGGTGACATATGATGTTTGGAGAGGACAACCCAATGAAAGCAATTATTTGAAATTAGAGCTCGAAGGCACTATTTCCAACAAAGATGCAGCAGGGGCTATTGTGGAGGTCTATTCTAATTCAGAATTGAATATGAAAGCGGTGCTATACGGTGATAATTATATCTCACAGAGTAGCAATAGCCTTTTGTTTGGAATGGGTAATTATGAGGTCATTGATACCCTTTGCATTTATTGGCCTATAGGCTTAGTTGAAAAATTCTACAATGTAGAAGTTAATCAGTCTTATTCAGTTACTGAAGGTATGTCTGAGATTATCAATACTAATCTTATTACTTATAATCAGAATCATTGCTACAACGCTTCAGGTTTTGAAGTTTCACCGAGTGCAGAATGGGTTCATTGGCAATGGCAAGACGGCAGTGTAGATAATTCTGTTATTGTATTTTCAGACACCACATTGCAGGCAACAGCATGGAATAGCGAAAACATAAGTTTCAACTTAATTTATAACGTCTCGATATCCTCACCACAGCCCGAATTATCAATCTCTTTTTCGGAATGTTTTAACACGCCAAATTTAATTTCAGTTCAGAAAAATTCAGATTGGGAGGTAACTTATAATGGTAATCAATTGGTTGTAGATTCGATCTATGTTTCGGCGGGAGATCATTTCTTAAATTTCGCAAGTGATTCAGGTTGCTTGGTGGATACATTAATTCAAATAGCTGCTGTTGCGCCACTTCAAGTAGAAAAGAGTTTTCAGCCAGCTTGTCCAGGAGACCTAGTTGAATTCTTTATTAACCTTGGAGATTCAGAATTGTTGAATTATAATTTAGTAGGATTGGAATACTGGAGTGGTTTTTTGCCTGCTGGTAGTTACCCCTTTTCCATTGTAAATAGCTCTAACAATTGCGTATATCTCGATACGCTCTTGATTGAACAGAGTGCTTACCCTGTAATTTCAATTTCAAATGATTCCATTTGTGCGGGCACAATTTCATCTTTGGAAATCGAAGTACTCGATACAACATCAATGGATTGGTTCGTGATGAACTCTGAG
>JBIKVX010000192.1:0-4238 GCA_044356625.1 Flavobacteriales bacterium
AGTAGGTCCGGTATAATCTATTTGCTTTATTGCAGTGTTCAATTGAATTTGATCTTGCACGTGAATCGCAATTTGTTTTTCAATGAAATCGAAAAATGTTTCTTCAAACTTGAAATCGTCATCGCCTGCACTCCAGTTTTCTTCTTCCATTATTTTCCAATAGGCCGAAATATTTGAAGCGTCAGCACCTGAATCTCCGGCTATGGCTTCGACAATATTTTTATATTCATTTCCGAATCCTTTTTGAATGGCAAACGCTTCGAAGGAAACATCGGGGACATTTTCTTCTTCATCAAAAATCTCAGTTATGTCACTTGGCAAAGAAGAAACTACCTCATTGTTGAACCAGTATTTTTCGTTGCCATCGTCTAATGTAATTCGGGTGTCTGACCTTTTAACCAAATCACTAACGATGCTATTCTTTCCATGCATCCACTGAGCGCCAGTGTCAATGGGGAAATTGGCGAAGCCCGTAAGTTTTCCCAATCGTCCTCCATAGCTTGGAGAAGCTTCTAAAATTTGAAAATCAATACCTTTCGACTTTAAAATATATCCGGCGTACAACCCTGCTGCGCCCGCTCCAATAATCAAGACTTTCCCTTGAAACGAAGGGCCTTCAAACAAAGTATCTGGACGGCAGGAAGTAAGCAAAGCCGAAGGCAATAACAATCCTCCGATTGAAACAAGTGTTGTCTGTTTTAAGAATTTCCGTCTGTTCATGGATATTCAATTCGTAGTTTGGCTCGAATTAAAAGTACGAAATTATTTATTCCTCGAATCAATTGCTTTGCAATCCACCGCTCAGATAAGCCTGTGCAGGGTAATTTACTGGATGCAATTTGAAGAACTCAGATTAATCCTCAGATGAAAATAGGGTCGTTGGAAAATAAAACACCTTTCTATTTTCTCGTTGTTGAAATTATCTTAAAATGAAAACACCGACTATTGGAATATAGTCGGTGTTTTTTTATGGGCAGTTAATATTAATTCTACATAGCAGAGGCTGCTGCTGCCATTTTCGCAGCAATTTTAGCGATTCTAGCAGCAAAGTCTGGATTACCCGCGCAATCTTGAGAATCCTTTTGCATAGCAGCTTGTTTACTCAAGATTTGAGAATACTCAGCCATAATAGAAGCGTCAGTTGGGTTAGCCTTTTGCTTTTTCAAAATAGCAATATAGCTATCCATAAACTCTTCATAATCTGAACAGAATTGATCACAACTCGATGAAGATCCAGATGATGTTGCATCAGACGAAGGCACATCAGACGATGGCATATCAGACGATGGTGTAGTTGATGAAGACGCGTCTGTTGCAGGAGTTGTAGTTTGTGCGTCTTTTGGTTTTGCTGGTGCTGGTGTTTCTGCCTTTTTTTCGCTTGAGCCACCGCAGCTTGTTAAAATTGCTGAAGCAAATAAAATTGCTCCGAAAAATGTCAATGCTTTTTTCATTTCAATTGTTTTGGTTTGGTTTCTTACTCTTTTGGATTTTCAGAATACTCCCTGTTTTTTTAAGTTGTTTACTGGCCTCAACTTTTTCTGTCATTGTAGGAGGTTAGCCTACCTTAAACCGTAATGTCGTAATTAACTTGCCCATAATTACTAAACGAGTTGTATACCTACTTAAAATATTTTAAGATTGGTATATAACTATGAGTTTAATCGGGAATAAAGTTAATCAAATGTTTGACTATTGTAAAAATTATTTTTAAATGAATCAATGAAATGAGACTTGTGGGAACTCGGAGGTCATTTCATTTTAAGAGCTCAGATGATGCTCTATATTAATTGCTTGATGCGATAAAAATCTCTCGGTCGGAAATGAACAGCCAGACTCGAAGCCGCTCGAGCCGAGGGTTTTCTTTTGCCCTTTATTTTTTTTCCATGATCACATAATACCCGTTTGTGGTGGTGTAAAGAAAAAGTGTAAGCACTAAAATCAGAGCTCTAATAATAGTAAGAAAAATATTGCCACTTGCAGATGGAATTACTTGAATGACTTTGTAGCCGTTAGCATTCTCCTGCAGGATTACGTTGTTTATTCTCTTTTGTGGTGAGCTTGATAATGCACCTATTATTCCTCCAATCAATGTAACATTAACTACTTTATTCATTTGAATTTTATATTATTAATTATCTTTCCATTTTGCTTTTCAGAAATCGCCCCGGTTTTTTATTAGGGATTGCCGGACTTCACTTTTTTAATTCAAGAAGGATAGGGGTAATTGTCAAGATTTGAAATGCCCCACACTAATTTCACCCGCTTTTATATAAATGTCATTAATCATTGAAGTAATTTCCGAAGGAGAATTCATTGTTTTCTAAGGTGGTGTTCTCAAATGCAGCGGCATTTGATTTAGTCATTAAAAAGCATGCGAAGTTGTTCTGAATTTTACAGTTTTTAACAGATACAGACATGCTTTCGCTTATGTCAAAAAGTAAAAAAGAACCATAGGTTCCGCAACTCGGGTCAAGTTCATTCTCATCGTTAAGGTAGGACGGATGGTTATTTTTAATCTTACATGAATTCATTGTAACGTTCATACAATTGTTTATATCAAAAAGGGTGTAAAAGTCGTTATCAAATATATCACTTTCGTCAAATTCAATATTAGATGAATTTCTTAGCAAAAATCCGTGCTGCGTGCAGCCATGAATAACTGATTTTGTGCATTTAAGACCTTTTACATCAACAGCTGTAATTCCGCATGAGCCACTTCCATACATAATGGAATTCAGAACAGAGACTGTTTGGCAGTTGATGAATGTTAAAACCCCTCCGTAGCATGCTTCCCCTTTCCTTGGGCCGTGTCCCCCTTCGATGTTCTTAATTTTGATGTTTGTACAATTTTCAAATTGTAAGACCTCTGAATAGACGTTTGAATTCGTTATTTGCTTTGGGGTAGCTCCTTGTCCAATTATTTCTGTGTTGTACAGCCCGAATACAACAAGCGTATGCGCATCCCATTCTGTATTAATCTTGTAGTGCTTGCCACTTATATTTGGATCAAGGTCGTTTATGTTTAGGTCAGCAGCAATTTCAATTATCTTGTTTGATCCTAATGCGTCAATAAATTCGTAACTGTTACTAACTACGACTTTGGCGGTTTGTGAAAAAGTTAAGTTTGTAGATACAATTGTGATAAAAAGTAAAAATAGTTTTTTCATTTTAGAAATATTTTTTAGTTGCTAGTCATTGAACGTTTCGGAACTCTCTTTTTTAAATTTAGTTTCTAATCATCAATTTATTTAAATTGAGATTCGAAAGTACGATTTATTCGTCGTATTTAAAAGGCATTCTGTCTTTTGGAGATTAAATAGAGGTGTTAATTGTTTGGATAAGTCGTTAAGAAACAACCCTCACCGGACAACTTAAACTATTCGCAATGAAGCAATGGTTATGCGCTTTTTCATGCAAGGCCGCAAGTTGATTTTCATCTTGCGGATTTTGAAAAGTGGCAACTGGATGAAGTGTTATTTCTGTGAACTTTCCAATTCCGTTTGAATCGATAACCAAAGTGCCTTGTGGTTTGTCTGTGTAGGCCGTTACAATCACTCCAGCATCTGCGCAGCAATGCAAGAACCACAACATGTGACACGAAGACACGGAATACAACAACATATCTTCCGGATTGTACAAGGTCGCATCGCCGCGAAATTCCGGCGCAGATGAACAGGCGAGGGGCGACTTCCCTTCAGTAGACACCGTGTGATTGCGAGAGTATTCAGTATAAGCAGAAGTTCCTGTCCCCAGGTTTCCAGTCCATACTATGTTTGCAGTGAAGGTGTGCTGGCTGGGCATGTTGTTAATCGTTGATTCTTCTTAGTTTATACGTTCAATTTAGACTCCTTATCGAATCTCAAATAGTTATTGTACTCCTCTTTATTCCATAGATAAATAATCGCGAAGCATCCACCTATTAGAATGGAGTGGATAATAGGTGCGCTGTGAATCGATCTGTAATATTCTGAGTTGTGAATGAGTATCCACATGAGTGTGGAAACCAATCCTGCGTATGCGAGGCATTTGATAAGCACTTCACCCATGTAATTGTTGAATCGTGTGAACGATGAAGGAAGTTTGTACAAGGTGGCGAACCATTGGTCTTTGTATCCGAGAAATAAGTACGCAATAAAATGATTAAATGAATATCCTTTTTCTTCAGGGAGTAGGTTGGTGGGTTTGTACGTCCGGATATAAAAAGCGAATAGAGCATACCCAGTGAGGCAGCCGAGGAT
>JBIKVX010000277.1:0-2639 GCA_044356625.1 Flavobacteriales bacterium
TTAGATAAAGGTGAAACGGGAGATGGCAGTGTGTTTCCTTATAGCGTTGGTGCGGGTGCAAACTTCAGTTCGGTTTGGACAGGACCAAATGGTTTCACGTCTACCAATCAATATTTGCAAAACGTAGATCCGGGAACGTACACATTAACAGCGACGGCAGGATGCGGAGAAGTTCATACAGAAACATTCGATATCGTTCAACCTGAGCCATGGATGGTTACAACAAACATAATTCTTCCGAGTTGCGATGTGAATAATGACGCGAGTATTGAAGTGAATTTAGCTGGTGCAACTGCTCCGTATGAATTTGCTTGGAACGATGCTTCCGGAACTCCTATTGGAGTAGACAATCCGTTAACCGGAATTGGAATTGGAACGTACAACATGTCCATTACAGATGATAACAATTGCACCTACAACTACACATTCAACATTACAGATTGTGTTGGTGTTGAAGAATTAACGCAGGCTTCCATAAACATCTTTCCTAATCCGTCGCAAGGCGCATTTACTTTTACTCACGAGTCGTTTAAAAATGCTACTTGGAGTCTCTTCGATATCTCAGGAAAATTGATTCATTCGGAAAGAATCGCTTCGGGAAGCACTTCGACTTTGGTGAATGTAATTGTTCCTTCAGGTGTTTATTCTTTGCGAATTTCTTCGGAAGATATGCAGATTCAGAAGAGTGTGGTTATTGAGTAAAATCTCCATCGTTTAATTTCAAACCCTGAAGCTTCTCTATCAGCTCCTGAACTTGTTGCGGAGTAACATTTCTGTGAAACACAAAGCGAAGCCATACTGGTCCGAAAGGGAAACACTTGATTCCCAAAGGAGTTAATTTTTCAATCATCTCTGCCGAAGAATTACTCGTTGGTCTCCAAATAACAATGTTCGTTTCAACCGGCATAATCTCGGCGCAATAGGGCATTGCACTCAACACATTTCCAATTGCTTTCGCATGCGCGTGATCTTCATGCAAGCGGAACCGCTCCACCTGCATACCGTGTAAACCAGCTGCTGCAAGGAACCCAGCTTGACGCATTCCTCCGCCCATAGTTTTTCTGCGGCGACGCGCCTTCAAAATAAATTCTTTCGAACCAACTAAAAAACTTCCAACCGGAGCTGAAAGTCCTTTGCTTAAACAAATACTAATAGAGTCATACGCCTTCGCGTATTCAGCAGGAGTCATCTTTGTTTCTTCCAATGCATTGAAGAGTCTTGCTCCGTCGCAATGCAAAGCCATTCCATTCGCTTTACACACTTCTTGAATTTTCAAAATTTCATTGAAATCCCAAATGGCTCCTCCGCCTTTGTTCACGGTATCTTCCGTGCACACCAATGATGTATTAGGCAAGTGAACATCGGCTCTGTTATTAATGTTCGCCTTCACCTGTTCTGCCGTGAACATACCACGTGGACCGTCTAATAAACGAACAGAGCTTCCGCTATTCAATGCTATTCCTCCACCTTCGTAGATATAAACGTGTGCTATGTTGCTGCAGATGACTTCATCTCCTGGGCGGGTGTGCACGTTAATGGCAATCTGATTTGATTGTGTTCCACTGGCACAAAACAATGCGGCTTCCATGCCGAACAACTCCGCTGCGTATGTCTCTAACGCATTCACAGTTGGATCTTCCCCAAACACATCGTCGCCCACTTGTGCTTCAAACATTGCTTTTCTCATTTCGTCTGAAGGAACGGTGAACGTGTCACTGCGTAAATCAATTATATTCGCCATAGATGTATTCATTTTTAAATCCCAACAAAAATAAGCGGAATCCTGCGATTCCCTTTTTCCTGTTGCTTTCATTTTCCATTGGTCTAACAAACATTGCCTGCGGGCAACAATGGGGATATGTTGTTTTCAAAGACAAAGGCCTTCACGACAATTCCTTTCAAAATAACTTCACTCCCGCTGCAATTGAAAGAAGATTTTTACAGAACATCGCATGGGATGAAAGGGACGTGCCTGTCTCAGAAGAATATATTTCTTTGGTTGAAGCCTATTCAGACAGCACCTTTGGAACAAGTCGTTGGCTGAACGCTGCGGTTGTTCGCGCAACAGAGAACAATTGGAATTTCATTTCGAAATTATCGTGTGTCCAAGAAATTGAATTACTTCAAGAACATTCGATTCTTTCTGCTGAACGGCCCGTAACTCTTTGCGACAGTTCTTCGATTCCCACGAGCGAAAAAATGGAGGCCCAGAATCAAATTGATTTGCTGGAGCCGAACGAATTTATATCGAGGGAAATCTTCGGTAAAAATACCATTATAGCAATACTTGATGCTGGATTCACCAATGCCGACAATGTCGATCAGCTCGCTGACCTCTTCTATAACGATCAAATAATTGCCACTAAAGATTTCTTAAACAAATCGGAAGAGGTCTATTCACACTCGGTTCACGGCACCGAAGTCCTGACTTTTTTAGCTGGAAGGAACGACTCCATTCAATTCGGATTGGCCACGGAAGCAAAATATCTCCTTGCTCGGGTAACACCGAACATGGGTTTCTTTCGATTCCTAAACGATATTCAATGGATTCAGGCCTTGGAATGGGCCGATGAAAAAGGTGCAAGTTTGGTGAACTCTTCACTAAGTTTCACAAATCAACTTTATGAACGAAAGGATTT
>JBIKVX010000193.1:0-4221 GCA_044356625.1 Flavobacteriales bacterium
GAAAGACTTTGGCCCATCTGCCGAAGCATCACAGGAAACGGTTTGCGCGAATCGTTTCGCATTCTGCAAGAAATTGTTCCGTTTGAATTAACGGAAGTTCCAACAGGAACACAAGTCCACGATTGGGAAATTCCGAAAGAATGGAACATTCATGATGCATTTATTCTTACTCCAGATGGAAGAAAAGTCGCAGACTTCAAATTGAATAATTTACATGTGCTGAACTATTCCACTCCTGTGGACATGGAAGTCACACATGAAGAACTTTCGAAACACATCTTCACACTTCCAGAACAGCCAACAGCCATTCCTTATGTGACTTCGTATTACGAAGAGAAATGGGGATTCTGCCTTTCGCACAACGAATGGAATTCACTTCCGAAAGAAGGAATGTATCGCGTGGTTATTCAATCGGAATTAACCGAAGGAAGTCTTACCTACGGAGAGACAATATTGAAAGGCGATTCAGAAAAAGAAATTCTTTTTTATTCGTACTTGTGTCATCCGAGCATGGCGAACAACGAGCTCAGCGGACCCTTGGTCCTAGCCATGCTCTACGAAAAGCTCGCTGCCCTTCCTCAAAGAAAATACACGTACAGATTTGTTCTTGCGCCTGAAACCATCGGTTCCATTGCCTATTTGTCGAAACACGGTCAAGCTTTGAAAGAAAAGCTTCAAGCAGGATGGGTGCTCACGTGTTGCGGCGACTCAGGAAAAATTCATTACAAGAATTCTCGAAAAGGAAACGCACTAGTCGATCGCATTAGCAAACACATTTTGAATCAGCTTCCACTTGAATGGAACGATTTGGAATTTTCGGTGGGTGGAAGCGACGAGCGTCAGTTTTGCTCTCCAGGATATAATCTTCCAATAGGCTCTTTCATGCGCACGCCTTATCAGCGTTACGCGCAATACCATACTTCTCTGGACAACCGCGATTTCATTTCCATTCCCGCCATGGAAGAAGGGGTTGAAATTTTATTCCAAATGGTGTTGGCGCTTGAAATAAACGAGACTTATGAAGCCGTTGTTCAATACGGAGAACCTCAGTTGGGAAAGCGCGGATTGTATCCGAGTTCGAACTTGCCAAATACGGATCAGCGACAGATGGTGCACAACATGATGCACCTCATCAATTGGTCAGACGGTGAACATGATTTGTTAAGCATAGCCGATAAAAAAGGAACCGCAATGTTTTATTTCGCTCCTTTGGCCAAACTTTGCGAAGAGAAGGGTGTTCTAAGGAGGAAATAACCCAATTGAATTGTACATTCGCATCTTAAATTTTTTAATATGAAATCATTAGTAGAAGCTTTTCCAACACATTTGAAAGAAGCCTTGACCATTGGTCAAAGCGCTACATTCACAAATACCGACAAACAATTTGAGAACATTGTGATCTCTGGTTTAGGAGGTTCGGGTATCGGCGGAAAGATTGTTTCTCAATTGGTAGCAGACGATTGCTGCCTGCCTATTCTTTGCACGAACGACTACGTTCTTCCTGCATTCGTAGGCCCAAAGACACTGGTTATTATTTCTAGCTACAGCGGCGAAACAGAAGAAACTGTTGCGGCATACAACGAAGCAAAAGCGAAAGGTGCTACCATTTCTTGCATCACCAGTGGTGGAAAGATTGCAGCAGCGGCAGCAGCTGACGGATACAACTGCATTATCATTCCTGGTGGACAACCTCCAAGAAGTATGTTCGGTTACAGTTCTGTTCAAGTGTTATTCACCTTGAAAGCTTACGGAATTTACAACGGAAAGTTCGAAGCGGAAATCAGCAATACAATTGATTTGATTCACGGTGAAATCGCGAACATTCGCACAGAGACAAAATCAATCGCAGAGAAAATTGTTTCTCGCATTCCGGTATTATACAGCGAAGCGAGCTTTGAAGGCGTTGCTATTCGTTGGAGACAACAAATAAACGAGAACTCGAAAATGCTATGCTGGCACCACGTTTTCCCGGAGATGAACCACAACGAATTGGTGGGTTGGACAGGCGGAGACAATCGAGTTGCGGTGTTAATGCTTCGCACAGAAGACGATCACAAGCGTTCACAAATTCGCATGGATATCTGCAAGAAATTAATGGGTGAAAAGTGTGATACAATTATTGAAATTCACGCGAAAGGTTCAAGCAGACTTGAAAGAGCTTACTACTTAATTCACTTGGGTGATTGGTTAACGATTGATCTTGCAGAATTGCGTAACGAAGACGCTACAGCTATTCCAGCGATTATCTTCTTGAAAAACGAGCTTTCGAAAATATGAGTAAACCCGTTGTTTCCTTCAGAGATTTAGGTCTCGCGCCTTACAAGGAAACATGGGATTTTCAGGAAGAGTTATTTGAACGCAACGTTCAACGAAAACTTCAAAACAGATTAGAAGGAAAAGCCGACGGAGTGGGAACAGAAGATGTTCTCCTCTTCGTCGAGCATCCGCATGTATACACACTGGGAAAAAGTGGAGACGCTTTTCACTTGCTCGTTTCGGAAGAAAAATTAAAGGAGATAGGCGCAACGTATTATCCCATCAACAGAGGCGGAGACATTACCTACCACGGTCCAGGACAAATAGTGGGATATCCGCTTTTAGATCTCGAGCATTTCTTCACAGACATTCACAAGTACATGCGTTACTTGGAAGAGGCGATCATTCGCACCATTGCGCACTACGGAATTGTGGGTGGAAGAGTAGACGGGTTGACAGGCGTGTGGCTCGATATCGATGATCCGAAGAAAGCTCGGAAAATTGCGGCGCTCGGAGTGAAGTGCAGCCGGTGGTTAACCATGCACGGATTCGCGTTCAACGTGAATACAGATTTGAATTACTTCAACCACATTGTTCCTTGCGGAATTACAGATAAAACAGTAACCAGTTTATCAAAGGAATTGGGACGTGAAATGGATATGGATGAAGTGAAACGAATTCTGCTTCAAGAATTGGCGGAAGTTTTTCAATTCGAAATACAAATTCAACGATAAGTATTAATATTTCAAAGTGAATATCGTGCGTTTAGATGCCGAACTATTCGTATTCAAAACCTTACATTTGTAGTATGGAATCATTTATCTCTGCATTTTCGACCGTGCAAGGTTGGATAGACTTGTTGACCTTGGTAATTATGGAAATTGTCTTGGGTATTGACAACATTATTTTCATTGCAATTGTAACCGGATTTTTATCTTCAAAATCGGATCAAACCAAAGCACGAAGAATAGGACTTTCATTTGCGCTTATTTTTAGAATTGGACTCCTTTTCACACTATCCTATTTAGCTCACTTACAAGAATCATTTTTCACCTTGGGTGGATACCCTGTTTCAGGAAGAGGATTGGTTTTATTAGCTGGAGGATTGTTTTTAATTATTAAGACCTTCAATGAAATTCGACATAAATTCTTAATTGCAGATAACGAAGAGTCTGAGAAATCGAGAAAAATCAATTTGTTCCAAGCCATTATTCAAATCACAATCATTGACATTGTTTTTTCTTTCGACTCAATCATCACTGCTGTTGGTTTAGTGGATCATGTGCCAATTATGGTTGTGGCAGTGATTATTGCTATGTTCGTAATGTTGGCATTCGCGCCTTACGTAAGCTCCTTCATTGAGAAGTATCCAACATTGAAAATGTTGGCCCTTGTTTTCTTAATTGTTATCGGATTGAATTTAGTTGCTGAAGCTTGCGAAAGCGCTCTTTTGATTCACATTCCGGAGTACGTAAATATGAAAATGTATTCCTACGTTGCATTTGCATTTGCTCTAACGGTTGAGTTGTTAAACATTCGATTACACCACGTTAAAGAGCGTAAGAGTAATTCATGATTATCATAGAAAACACACTCGTAAGCGAGGATTTATTCGAAGAACATTTTGTCTGTGATCTTTCTGCGTGCAAAGGAATTTGTTGTGTGGAAGGAGACAGCGGGGCGCCTATTGGAGAAGACGAAATTCCTATTTTGGAACAAGAGTGGGAAAGCGCAAAACCCTATATGGTTCCAGAAGGAATAGCGGCTATAGAGCGCGAAGGACTTTATCAAGTTGACGAAGACGGGGACATTGTTACCACGCTGGTTTCAGACAAAGGCGCATGCTCATTTGTTCACTATGGTGAAGATGGAACGGCCTTGTGCGCGCTAGAAACCGCATGGAAAGCGGGCGAATCGAAATTCAGAAAACCAATCTCTTGTCATTTGTATCCTATTCGTTTAACG
>JBIKVX010000016.1:0-14654 GCA_044356625.1 Flavobacteriales bacterium
ATTCTCGCGTTGAGGAAATTCGAAGAAATTTCAACTTAACAAATAAAACTATTGTTGGATTTATTGGATCTATTTTTCCTTATCACGGTGTAGATCGCTTGATTCAATCTGTTTCAAACTTGAATAATTTGGATGTCGCGCTGCTCATCGTTGGAGACGGATATCTCATTCCAGAACTGAAAGAACAAACAAGAATCCTCGGCTTGTCTTCACGCGTTCATTTTACCGGATCGGTTCCAAAAGAAGACGTCTACAATTACATCTCTGCGATGGATATAGTAACTCTTCCGAATACCGAGTGGTATTGTTCACCAGTTAAATTGTTTGAATACGGAGCGCTTGGAAAGGTCGTTTTAGCAGTAAACGAGGCTGGAGTAAGTGACGTCATGACAGAAGCAGATGGGGTTCTTTTTGAAAATAACGAACGTGACTTTCAAGACGCTTTGAGCAATACTGTATCTAATTTGAATACTTTGAATACAAAGGCTATCGCCTTTCAACATAAAATAACTGCGAATCATACCTGGAGCGCAAACGCAAAAATTATTTTAAATCAACTCCATTCGCCTAAATGAAGATTTGTCTGCTCACCGACGGTATTACTCCTTACGTCATAGGCGGAATGCAGAGACACAGTTTCAATTTATGTAATGAATTATTGAAACAGGAACATGAGGTTACACTTGTTCATTGCGTTTACGGGAAAAGTGCAATTCCGAAAAACGACGAAGTCAAAAAGCTCTTCGATCAATCGAAACTTTTAACCGTTCATTCCCTTCGCTTCCCTGAATCTAGCGGAATACCGGGGCACTACATCAAAGAATCTTATCAATATTCTTTTGCAATAACATCCTTGCTGAAAGACAAAATTCCGCAGTTCGATCTAATTTACGTTAAGGGTTTTAGCGGATGGGATTTATTGCAACAACGGAAAAAAGGCATCCTCAAAACAGGTCCAATATTGGTAAATTTTCACGGATTGGAAATGTTTCAAGAACCTGCATCTTTCGGAGAAAGATTGAAAGCATATTTATTAAAGTCGCCTGCGAAATGGAATTTAAATCAAGCCGATTACTGCATCTCGTATGGGGGTAAAATCACCTCACTCTTGAATCGTATTGGAATTCCTAAATCCAAAATATTAGTTATTCCCGGTGCTGTTAGCGACAACACCTTGCTCGAAAGAAGAAAAATTCCAGTGAATTCAAAATTTCTTTTTGTGGGTCGGTATGAACGAAGAAAAGGAATTGAAGAGCTCATGCAGGTTGTGGCTTCTATGCCCGAATTAGAAATTTCATTTGTCGGAACTATTCCACCTTCAAAAAAAATTAAGCGGGACAACGTTCATTATTACGGCGAAGTGAAAGATGTAAATGTCTTAAATAAAATTCTCGACGAACATACTTTTCTCATTTCTCCTTCGCTTTCAGAAGGAATGCCCAATGTAATATTAGAAGCCATGAGCCGTGGGCTCATTCCCTTAGCTACTCAGGTTGGTGCTGTGGAAGAACTGGTAGACAACAGCAATGGATTTCTCTTTGAACCGAAAAGTGTAGAAGCCATTCACGCGAATATTGAAGCAGCCCAATTGCTCGAAGTTGAAGCCGCTCTTGAACGTTCGTCCAATTCAATAAATAAAATTCGGGCAAACTTTACTTGGTCGCAAATAATCTCACAAACAGTAGAAAATTTTCAGCGTGTGCTTGAAAAGCCCTAATTTCACTGCAAAGATTAATTTAGTGAAGAAGGAGCATTTCAAAGGTCTTGATAGTTTGCGATTTTTTGCTGCACTTGCGGTCTTCTTCACTCATGTTGAATTAATTAAGAAATTCACAGGATTTGGAACTCATTGGATTGATCCTGAAGAAAGAATAACCAAGTTTACTGTTTTTCAATCTGTGATGTCGAAGGAAATTGACCCAATTTCACCGTTAATTGCATACAGCAGCGCATTAGGCGTTGTCTTCTTTTTTGTTCTGAGTGGGTTCCTTATCACCTATTTACTCTTGAAAGAAAAAGAATCGAATAACTCCATAGCCATTGGTAAATTTTACTTACGTCGAGCATTACGTATTTGGCCGCTGTATTATTTAATTTTCATTCTCGGGTTTTTCGTTCTTCCATATTTCGATTTTTTCGCAGTTCCAGGTCAAGACATTTTCTTTCAGCAGAATTTCTGGGGAAATCTTTTACTATACGCTTTCTTCATGCCAAACCTAGCTTTTGCGATATACACAACGGCGGTTCCAAACATAGGCCAATCGTGGTCTATAGGCGTCGAAGAACAATTCTATCTTTTATGGCCTTTGCTCATTCGTAAAAGTAAAAATGTACTCAAATCTATTCTTTGGATTGCAGGAATAATCATCGCTTTAAAAGGATTAATCCTACTTTCTGCGCCTTTTGTGAAAATTGAGGTTCTTGTGGTTCTCAAGAAATTTCTAGCCATGTCGAAACTTGAGTGCATGGCATTAGGAGGCTTGGGAGCATACTTACTTTTCAATAAAAAAGATCAAATTCTTCGAATTGTCTATAAGCCTTTAACGCAGATTACTTCTGTAATCATGATTCCTATACTCATCTATTTTATTCCTAATGCTTTAGAAGATATTCTTCACTTGCTTTTTTCCATTTCCTTCTTAGTCATTATTCTGAACGTGGCTGGTAACGAGAACTCAATTCTCCGATTTGAAAATCGTGTTTTGCAATACCTCGGCAGAATTTCCTACGGCTTCTATATGTTTCATGTTATGTGCATTGTCTTCACCATTCATACTCTCGACAAATACATTGGACTTAATAACGACATTACTACTCCGCAGCACATCCTTTTATATGGTATTTCATTCTTACTTACGGTGGCCGTATCTTCGTTAAGTTATCATATTTTTGAAATGGCGTTCATCCGTCTAAAAGATAAATACGCGCAACCCAAACTAACGACCGAAACCGCACACGAAGATGTTTAGATGGTTTACAGTTATTTCCATTTTCATTTCCATCTTTATTTCGTCGTATGTCTTTTTTAAAGAACCATTCGAAGCGTATGTAAGTTACTTGGCCTTCGTTATCTTTTTCCCCATCTTCTTATCGAAATTTGGACTGCCCCGTTGGCCTGTTCTGCTCTTTTTTCCATTGTTAATTTCGGGTATTGTCTACGTAGCTACTGGACAAAATACGTCCGCCATGTTCACTAAAATATTCATTGGATTTTTCGCTTCGGTACTCTTCTACCACTATGTCATTCAGGCTTTCGATTTCAAGCTGAAAGAGCTTTTCAAATACTACATGGCTGGCTCTCTTATAGTCTCATTCATCGGGATTTTTCAATTGCTTTCCTATTTCGCAGGTTTCACTCCCGGATTCAACTACAACTGGTTGTTTAACAAATGGAGTTTAACGGAGGGAGGAATTGGGTTGCGTTTGAATTCTGTTTTCTCTGAGCCTTCTTACTTCGCAGCTGTTATTGCTCCTGCTTTCTTTGTTTCCTTGTACAACACAATCGCTCGAAAAACACTATTCATTAAGCGGTGGCACGGATTGGTAATTATTCTTGCCTACTTACTCACCTATTCCAGTCTTGGTATCATTGGTATTTTTGTAGCTATTGTGCTTTTCTTGCTCAACCTCGGGGTTGTGAAATACTCAATCATTTTCGTGCCGCTATTCATTTTCTCCTTCGATTACGCTTACAAGAACGTTCCGGAATTTACCAATCGATGGGACGGTACATTCACCATGTTTGAAACGAAGAACTACAAGAGCTACGACATTCACGGTTCAAGTTTCGTATTGTACAACAACTATCAGATCGCACTTGAAAACTTCAAACGTCATCCACTTTTCGGAACGGGCCTCGGCTCTCACCCCATTGCATTCGATAAATACTCCCTGACCAATCTAACGGGAGCGGTAGACATCGAGTTCAACAAGATGGATGCAAACTCTATGGCACTTCGTCTCATGTCAGAAACAGGGATTTACGGATTGGTTGTCATGTTCTACATCTTGTTTAAGTGTTGGATTTTCAAACAGCGGGCGGCTTCAGAAGAACATTGGGTCATGTCGAATGGTATAGCCCTCATTATTATTCTATACCTCGCTCGACAAGGACACTACTTCTTAAATGGATTTCCCTTTTTCTTGTGGATGTACTTCTATTTGGCGAAAGACAATAAGATTGAACTCGCAGCGCAAGAAGAAGCAAAAGCAGCGCTCGAAATTCCCGCATGAAAATTCTAATTCTATATCGCGAATTAGCCGGTTATACCGCGGAGTGCTTGAATAAACTAGCGGAAATTCACGAATTGCTCGTGGTGCATTACCCGATTAACGCAGAAGCTCCGTTCCAATTTCATTTCAACCCGAACATTCAACTTGCATCGAAAACTGAAATAAGGTTAGAGAATCTTATTTTATTTAATCCTAAGTTCATTCTTTGCAGCGGTTGGAGCGACGCAGAATATATTGAATGGACAAGTAACTTGAAACGTCCAACAGCCTTGGCTTTCGACACTATGTGGCAATCGAACTTGAAATTTACTTTAGGAAGTATTTATTTCAAATTGAAATACAAAAAGTTGTTTCACTTCGCATTCATTCCTGGAAATGCACAAATGAAAACAGCGCAAAAATTAGGCTTTTCCTTCAAAAATATTTTGAACGGTTTCTACACTTGTGAAGATGTTTTCCGAACAAATCGAAAAGAACTTTCGAAAGAGAAAGAACTGTGGTGCGTAGCAAGATATATTTCCGTAAAGAACCTCGATTTCCTTTGTGAAACATTTCTTTCCATTCCACCGAATGAACGTTCGGGTTGGACACTAAACCTTGCTGGCACAGGAGAATTGTTTCCAAATAGAGCAACAAACGACGCCATTGTACACCACGGATTTGTTCAACCCAACGAGTTAAGCGAAAAACTAGAAAAGGCCTCCGTCTTTGTTTTACCCAGTCTCTATGAACCTTGGGGAGTTGTTGTTCATGAAATGGCATCGCTTGGAAAACCTTTGTTACTATCAAGTGCTGTAGGTGCCAAGCTGGATTTATTGGTGGAAGGAAAGAATGGCTATTCCTTCAATCCGCATTCATCAGAAGATTTAAAAACACAGCTCCTGAAAATATTCAACGCTTCGCAAGTTGACCTTCAATCCATGGGAAATGAGAGTGCAGCGCTAGCAATGCAATTCTCTTCCGATATTTGGGTAAATCAATTCAATAAAATGCTGAAAGCCTCATGTGCGGAATAAGTGCCATCATTCATCCGAAAGAAACGCATCTTGTTCGAGAAACACTCGAGCGCATGAATGCTGCAATGGCTCACCGCGGGCCAGATGCAGATGGTATTTACTCGAACGAACACATTGGCCTAGGACACAGACGTCTTTCAATTATAGACACGGAAAATTCTGCGAATCAACCCATGCTTTCTTCCAACAAAAAATGGGTCATTGCCTTCAATGGTGAGATTTATAACTATGTTGAATTGAAAGCGGGCGAGCTCCAAGGTGTGTCCTTTCAAACCGAAAGTGACACCGAAGTGATCCTCGAGCTGTTTCAGAAATATGGTGTTAAAAGTCTTTCAAAATTGAAGGGGATGTTTGCGTTCGTGCTGCATAACATTGAGACTACCGAAACTTTTGTGGTGCGTGATCGCTGCGGCATGAAGCCGTTGTATTATTCTATGCAGAATAACGGATGTTTCATTGCCTCTGAGCTGCGCGCTCTGCTCGCTAGCAATGCTATTCCAAGAAAATTAAATCGCAGTGCTCTCGAAGAATACATTGAAACCCAAACAGTTTGTGCGCCGAACACTTTGATTGAACATGTTCAATTGCTCGAGGCGGGACATTACTTGTATTTCAAGAAAAATGAAACAACGAAGCATTGCTATTACCGCCTTTTAGATGATACCTCGTATGAATTGTCGGATAAAAAAAGTGCGCAAGAATTGTTGCGCTCAACCATGCGTGAGTCTGTTATGCAACACATGCGCGCTGATGTTCCGTTCGGTGCATTTTTGAGTGGAGGAATTGATTCCTCATTGCTCGTTGGATTAATGAGTGAAGTTCGAAATGAAAAAATAAATACGTTTCAAATTTCATTTGAAGAAGAGGCCTTCGACGAACGAAAATATGCGCAACTCGTTGCCAAAAAATTCAACACAAATCATCACGAAATAAACCTCAGCGCGAATGACTTTCTAAAAGACATTCCAGCTGCTGTGGCAGCAATCGACTTTCCAAGTGGCGACGGACCGAATACCTACGCCGTCTCGAAAGCCGCTAAAGAAGCAGGGATTACGGTAGCTATTTCCGGATTAGGTGGCGACGAATTATTCGCAGGTTATCCCGTGTTTCAATACATGCAAAGAATTGAAAAATCTTTTTTATTGAAGCTGTCTTATCCCTTAAGAAAATCAGTTTCTGTAGCACTGAACACTATTTCATCCAGCAGGTCGCTGCGCAAAAAAGCAGAGCTGTTAGCTTTGCCAAAGGTCACTTTGGCTTCAGCTTTTCCATTGGTGAGAAACGTATGGAAAGCTGGGGTATTAATACCACGAACTACCAAACATTTCGAAATTGAAAACAATTTCAATTTCATCTTTGATAAAAATGCACCTCTCCTAAATCGCGCATCTGCAGCAGAAATTGAATCTTACATGCAACATGTTTTGCTGCGTGACAGCGATCAAATGAGTATGGCACATTCATTAGAAATTCGAGTGCCTTTCTTAGATCATGAGGTGGTTGAATTGGCAACACACCTTTCAACAAATTTGAAGAATCCCACTTCACCCAAAAAATTTCTTACTGAATCTTTCGCTGATCTGCTCCCCCACGAAGTGGTAAACAGAGAGAAAATGGGATTCACTTTGCCGTGGAGTGTTTGGATGAAAAATGAATTGCGTGAATTTACCGAGGAAGGCTTTCAAAATTTATATAGCCATGGTGTTGTGAATGAATCCGTGTTAAGCAAATCATGGATTAAATTCCTAAATGGAAGTGAAGAGAAATCGTTCATTTCATTCTGGCATTTGTCAGTCCTAGGACATTGGATGAAAAACAACTCCATTAATTTCGAATCATGAAAATACTGGTATTCACCGATTGGTTTTATCCGGGATCGCAAGCAGGTGGGCCTATTCAATCGTTGATTTCATTCATAAAGAATAGCTCAGATACTTTTTATGTTGTAACGAGAAACACAGATTTAAATAGCACCATTCCGTATTCTGCCATTCAGTCGGATTCATGGCAAACGAGTTTTCAAGAAAATATTCACGCGTATTATTTGAACGAAAATTCCATGACTGAAAATTTTATTTTAAAAATTTTCAATGAAATAAATCCCGATAGAGTTTACTTGAATTCCATGTGGTCGCCTAAGTTTACTTTGCTTCCTCTAAAGATCTTTCGCTCAATTGGTTTTAGCAATAACGTTTTTCTCGCACCGCGCGGAATGCTTAAGCCAGCAGCCTTCAAACAAAAAGGATTCAAGAAAAATTTGTTTTTATTCCTTGCGAAAATCAATGGGCTTTATTCGAATATCACTTGGCACGCGACAAGCGAAATAGAAAAAGAGGAAATACTGCAAAACTTTCCGAATGCAAACATTCGCATTGCGCCGAATATTTCCAACGCATCGGTATCCTCGAAAGCCAAGGAAATTAACTCACCCTTCAACATCTTAACCGTTGGAAGAATAAGTCCTGAAAAAGGCTATTACGAAGCACTGGAAGCTATTCGAAAATGGGATCCAAAAAAGGATATACAATGGGATATTGTAGGGTTGGAAGAAAATGCAGATTTGGTTGAGGCTCTTCATTTTTCATCAACAGAAAGTCCATGCGTTAACGTTCAAATGCACGGTCATAAAAATCAAGATGAGCTGAAGGTGTTTTACGAAAAAGCACATCTCTTTTTCTTACCCTCTCGCGGAGAAAATTATGGGCACGCCATTGCTGAAGCCCTTTCTTATGGGACACCTGTGGTTATTTCCAATCAAACGCCCTGGAAAAATCTAGAAGAGGCCAATGCAGGAAAAGCATCTTCCCTTAATCCAATAAACCTAATTGACGGCCTCAATTTCTTCTTGAATTTAAATCCTGATGAATATCAAGCCTGTTCTCAGGGCGCTTCACACTACGCCAAACTTCACGTCAATTCTCCCGAAACCCTCGCTCTGAATAGGGCCCTTTTCAAATAATTCTTCTTCCGAAGGACCTTGTGAAACATCTTTCGAAGAATCTTGCTTCGCATCTTTCCCTCAGAATAAATTACGTTCCCTTAACAATTTCAATAAAGAATAGTTGTTAATTTGCCACATACAATTCCATCATGAACTTAGTCGTACTTTCTAGAAACGTGAAGCTATATAGCACCCGGCGTTTGGTTGAGGCCGCTCAGAAAAGAGGCCATGAAATTCGCGTTATCGATCATTCGAAATGCGATTTAGTAATTGAAAAAAGAAAACCAAAAGTCCTTTATCGCGGAGAAGAGATAACTAATGTAAGTGCCGTTATTCCCCGTATTGGTGCGTCTGTAACTTTCTATGGAACAGCAGTGGTTCGTCAGTTTGAAATGATGAATGTATTCACTGCAGTGGAATCGCAAGCTTTGGTTCGTTCACGCGATAAACTCCGAAGTTTACAAATCCTTTCTCGAGCTGGTCTCGGCCTTCCAAAAACAGTCTTCACCAACTATTCAAAAGACGTTGAACGTACGTTGAGAGAAGTTGGTGGTGCGCCTGTAATCATAAAGCTATTAGAAGGCACACAAGGTTTAGGAGTTGTACTTGCTGAAAACAAAAAAGCAGCGGTTTCAGTAATCGAAGCGTTCAACGGTTTAAAGGCACGTGTAATCGTTCAAGAATTCATTAAAGAATCTCGCGGAGAAGACATTCGTGCTTTTGTTGTAGACGGACATGTTGTTGGCGCTATGGTTCGAACAGCGAAAGAAGGAGAATTCAGGAGCAACCTTCATAGAGGCGGCACTGCGAAAGTAGTTGAGCTTACCCTTGAAGAGGAAATTGCCGCAATCAAAGCGGCAAATGCCATGAAACTTGGTATTGCCGGAGTTGATATGCTTCGAAGCGAAAGAGGTCCGTTAATAATTGAAGTGAATTCTTCTCCTGGTCTTGAGGGAATTGAATCAGCAACAGGAGTAGATATTGCAGGACAAATCATTAAGTATATTGAAAAGAACGTGTAAATAGTTCTGCTTGTTTGTGGGCGCTTCGGTGTAAATTGCGGAAAAATTTTACCATGCGTTTCGGAACCAAAGCCATTCACGCGGGACAAGAGCCCGATCCAACTACAGGAGCCATCATGACTCCTATTTATCAAACTTCAACTTACGTGCAAGAGTCTCCGGGTGTTCACAAAGGCTACGCCTATGCTCGCGGAAAAAATCCTACACGTGTGGCTCTAGAGCGTTGCTTGGCCGAGTTGGAAAACGCAAAACACGGTTTGTGTTTCTCAAGCGGAATGGGCGCAGCAGATGCTATTATAAAACTTCTTGTTCCTGGAGATGAAGTTATTGCTACCGACGATTTATACGGCGGAAGCTACCGCATGTTCACGAAAGTCTTTGCTAAATATGGAATTGTATTTCACTTCGTTGATATGCACGATTTCGATGCACTTGAAAAAACAGTTAACGCAAAAACGAAAATGTTATGGGTGGAAACACCAACGAACCCGATGATGAAAATCATAGACATCGAAAAGTGCGTGGCGTTGGCAAAAAAACACAATTTGATTTCTGTCATAGACAACACATTCGCTTCACCATACCTTCAAAATCCGTTAGACATGAACGCGAATATTGTTATGCACAGCGCAACGAAATATTTGAACGGACATAGCGATGTTATTATGGGTGCTCTATGCACCAACGACGACAACTTGTATGAGCAATTGGCATTCATTGCGAATTCATGCGGTGCTACACCTGGTCCACAAGACAGCTTCTTGGTGTTACGCGGATTGAAAACATTACACGTTCGCATGGAAAGACATTGCGCGAACGGTGTTGTAGTAGCGAACTTCTTGGCTAACCATCCCAAGGTTGAAAAGGTTTACTGGCCCGGTTTCCCTTCGCATCCGAATCATGAAGTAGCGAAAAAGCAAATGCGCGATTTCGGTGGAATGATTTCATTCAGTTTGAAAGGAGATCGTTTCGAAGATGCTTCAATACTTGCACAAAACGTGCGTGTGTTCTCTTTAGCCGAATCACTTGGTGGAGTAGAATCATTGCTTGGCCACCCGGCTTCTATGACTCACGCTTCTATTCCAAAAGCTGAAAGGGAAAAAAGTGGAATTACCGATTCTTTGTTGAGATTAAGCGTTGGAATTGAAGACGCAGAAGACTTAATTGAAGATTTAACAAATGCATTAAATGCAATCTAATATGAGCAAGAAAAACGTTGCCGTTGTTGGGGCAGGATTGGTTGGAAGTTTATGGACGGTATACCTCGCAAAGCGCGGATACACCGTTTCTGTCTTCGATAGAAGATCGGACATTCGCAACGTGAAAGTTGTTCAAGGAAAAAGTATAAATCTCGCTCTAAGCGATCGCGGTTGGAAAGGTCTTGAGGGCGCCGGTATTCGCAAAGAAATTGAAGAGGTCGCCATTCCCATGAGCGGAAGACTTATGCACGCTGTAAACGGTGAACTTACCTACCAACCTTACGGAAAAGAAGGGCAAGCTATTTACAGCGTTTCAAGAGGAATTCTAAATCAAACATTGGTGAGATGTGCCGCAGAATTTGAAAACGTTTCACTCAACTTCGATCACAAATGTGTCGATGTTGAACTCGATACAAACACCATTGTTTTTGAAGGGAAAAACGGCGAACACGTTCGTCAACAATTCGATCAGATATTCGGAACAGACGGCGCATTCAGTGCTGTTCGTGCGCGTATGACCAAGCTCGATCGTAACGAGTATTCGCAATCCTATTTAGATCACGGATACAAGGAATTAGAGATTCCAGCGAACGAAGACGGCACACACAAAATGCGCATCGACTGCTTGCACATCTGGCCACGCGGCGAGTTCATGATGATTGCGCTTCCGAACATTGACGGAAGTTTCACTTGCACACTCTTCTTCCCTTTTGAAGGAGAAGTCTCTTTCGACAAATTAAAAACAGATCAAGACGTACTCGATTTCTTCGAAAAATATTTTCCAGATGCAAAGGCAATGATGCCGGAACTTTTGTTGGACTTCAACACGAATCCAACCGCTAGTTTAGTCATGACCAAATGCAATCCTTGGAACTACAAGAACCAAGTTGCGCTCATGGGAGACTCTGCTCATGCCATAGTTCCATTTTACGGACAAGGTATGAATAGTGGATTTGAAGACTGCAGCGAACTTGATCGCCTCATGACGGAAATGGGTGAAGACCATCCAAATCTGTTAAAAGAATACGGAAAAATGCGCAAGCCAAACGGTGACGCAATATTGGAATTAGCCCTTCGCAATTACATTGAAATGCGCGATTTAACAGCCGATAAAGATTTCCTTCTTCAGAAAAAAATTGAAGGAAGATTCGCGAGCAAACATCCCGAAAAATGGATCCCACTTTATTCGCAGGTTACCTTCAGTCACATTCCATATCACGAAGCGTTAAGCAGCGGAATTCGTCAGAATGAAATCATGAAGGAAGTCATGAATAGACCCGATATTGAAGCGGTGTGGGACAGCGAAGACATTGAAAACGAAATTCTGAAACGCATCTAAAATTGCATGCGCAATTGCATTGTGCAATCTGTTTTTCGAAATCCCTCAATGACCGAATCTCCGGAAGAGATCTGACCTCTGTCGGTATACGTCCATTGCGCAACTCGAATCCATAAATCTATATTTCTTCGAATATCGAATTTGAAAATACCATAGATTCTCGCTCCCTTTCCGTAATAAGCGGGAATGCTGTAACTGTATAGAACATCGTTTTCGTAGGCATACAGTCTAGCGTTCCAAGCGTCTGTGTGAAACAAAGCGTAGCGAAAGGTTATCGTGCAAGGCACCCCCATTTTCTTCCAAATCACATCTTGAAAAACGAGATATCCATTTTCAGTTGGAAGTCCTTCTTCGTTGGTTTTCACAAACTCTAACCGACTGTGTAACTTCAAACTTTCTGTTGGACTGAAAAGAAAATTCAAGCGAATTTGCTCCGATAATTTATCGAATGGAAAATCAATTCTATTCAATATGTTTCGATCAATGGAAGTTCTGCGAATACGCATGCGCGCATAGAACTCGTGCTTCTTGTCGGGCTTATAATTGAACTGAATAACATTATCACTGAAGCTCGAAGGGCCTGTGACTTGATAACGCAACCAAGGATATTTCACTCCATCTGAATAAGCATTAACACTCATCTTTTTTGAAAGCTGCGCTTGCACACTGACATACATTCCCAATTCATTGGAAGGAAACACACTGCTTCCTTCTGCAATTACATTCGAGTAAACCGATTGGAAATCTTGATCGAAATTCCGAAATAAAACCGTTGCTGAAACGCGCGAATGCAACGCAGCAGTGAGTCCCGTAACGTATGCCCATGCATTGTTCGAACTGCGCGAAACTTCTCCAAACAACGAAACATTTTGCCACACACCTTCCGCATACAATCCAACAGCGCTCTGTATTTTTCCAGCGAATTTTCCTTGCGCATACCAATCTGTTCGTGCTGAAATAGAATCGCTCAAACTTCGCTGTACCGCAACAGTTCCCAATTTCCACATGCCTCTTTGAACTTGAAAATTTCCGCCCGCAACAATTTCAGTCAACATATTCTTCTTAGCAATTTCAATTTCCGTTCGGTGCAGACCTCCCAAAAGAATTGAGCTTACGGCCATGCCATCATCAGTGAGAACAGTATCTGCATTGAATGTAGCATCTAACTTTCTTCGCGAAGCGAAAGCTGTTGCGCTTATAAATTTATTTCCAACCGTAACTCCCGCACCTCGAAAAAACGAACTCTCATTCACCGAAGAATAAGGCTTCAACCCTTGCGCATTTCGTTTCACTTGTACACTGAACGAAGACTTCCCAAATGCCATGCTGTTCCAACAGGTAAGCCCTTGTCCAAACTGAACCTGGTAATCGCCAATAACCAATTGCTTCAACGCTTTCGCTTCTCGAATAAACAACGATGCACTTTTAAAATCGGGTCCATTTCTTAGCGGTTCTCCAATGTCATTTTCGAAGGTCATTCCAACCAAAATATTTCTTCGGTATTGAAAACGATAACGCGTGTATGTTCCGTATTCACTTCCCAAAAAATTCTTTTTTCCAGTGAGCGGATCTGGAATAAATCCCGCTTGTTCTTGCAGCGTTCGTTTCGAACGAAGCATAATGTCGTGTGTTCCTTCTTCCTTCAATCTTCGAAATGAAAAATCAGAAAATCCATCGTCTTCATTCACATATACAAACGGCTGTATCCAACGAATGGTGGGCAGATCCATTCCAACCACACTCTGCAATTCAAAGATGCTTTTCAATTTTCCAAAGTAATCCATGTGTTTGAAGAGTGCATTTATTTGGGTGTCGCTGAGTACTAAAAGCGATTGCAAGGAGAGCGCGTCGGCGGTGTTCAAATTAATCGGGTGGCGAGCGAAATAGGTCAAGTCTTCAGTGAGGGAAGAATAATCCACGTCACTTCCCTCTTCCATAAAACTTGAAATTGTTTCAATGCGCTGTTCAACCAGCGCGTTACTCTCCTCTTGCGCGAACAGTGAAATTCCCTTCCAACCGAAAAGAAAAAAAAGAAGACACTTACTTTTCCATTCCATAGGTCAAAGAGATTTGAGGAGTAATACCCAATTGCGGATGAACAACTGCGGCCGCATCGAACGAATAGTTCTTCAATCGAGCGCCAACACCTAGCGACCATGTCTGCCAGAAGGTGTTCATCCCGAACCGAATCGCGAAAACTTCTGCCGGAAAATATTCCAATCCGAAACCGTAACTCACCGAAGATTGAGCATTCGTTGTTGAAATCACTTGCGCTGAAAGAACCACTTGTTCTCCGAATGAATAGGTTGTCCCGACACGAAGCTTTGCAGGCAGCTCTTCCGAATTCTTCAAAGCGCTCGCCGGAAGGTCAATCACCGCTGCCCATTTCCAGTCTTTTCGAACGTCATATGTTGCGCCTATGTTCGTCCAAAAAGTATGCGCCTTTCCATATCCGTTACTTATTCGGGTGGAAGAATAACCGAAACTACCCGATAAATTGAATTTATTCGAAAGCGGTATGGCATAACCCAGGTTCATGCGTTGACGATTAAACTCCGTATTCCCATAAGATTGGAATACCACCCCCATAACTCCCGTTCCTAAATGCTGTAAAATGGACACTCCAGCGTCTTTAATCTCCGAAATTCCATAGGGAATTTGACCATAAAACGCGTAAGAACTCCCCTTGAATTGAGCAGAAGCCGACAAGTTGTTGAATCCTGAAAAAGCATCGGATTGTGTAATTGCACTTCCGCTAAGTGCGGCCATTCGGGCACCACAGACATCTTGAGCAAAATTCTCAGCAGCGAATTGCAGCGTGAAGCACAGTAAAAAAGGGAAATATTTCATCTATTTAAGTTAATCCAGAAGAGAAAAACTTTCATAATCCAAGAAGCATTGTAT
>JBIKVX010000194.1:0-4194 GCA_044356625.1 Flavobacteriales bacterium
TCCTACCGCTAGCAAGCTGGCGGTAATAGCGCCGGAAGATGCGCCCGCAACTCGACGTATGTCTTTCAAGTAACCGCGAGAATCCATTTCCATTAGCGCGCCGCAATAAGCCACACCTCGAATTCCACCGCCCTCGAACACAAGGTTTTCGAAATGTGCATGGCCTAGTCTATATTGACGCTCCATTAGGGCCATGACATGCGGCGGTTCGGCTTGTGCACTTAAAAATTTCGCACTAAAAAAAAGTGCAAATAAAAAAAAGAGGTGTTTACTTTGAAGCATAATTCAAAAATACGCAGAATGTCAAAAATTCATTTGGAAATAATAGCAACCAATCCAGAGTCGTGTCTTATTGCGAACGCGAACGGAGCAACGCGATTGGAGGTATGTTCGGCTTTACAAGTTGGCGGATTAACTCCTGCATTGTCATTAATTGAATTTGCCGTTGAACGAACTTCTTGTGATATAGCTGCCCTCATTCGTTTGCGCGAAGGATCTTTTGTTTATTCGGAAGAGGAAATTAAAATTATGTGCAACGACATTCGTCGTTCAAAGGACAAAGGAATTAAAGCCGTTGTAGTTGGAGCATTGAATGCCGACGGAACCATCGACTTCAAAGCATTGGAGCGATTTGTAAAGGCTGCAAATGGGATAGAAGTGGCCTTTCAACGCGCATTTGACGTTTGTACCAATGGCGATGAAGCCATTGCACAGTTGGAAAGCGCTGGCTGCAAGCGATTGCTTTCTTCAGGAAAAAAGATGACTTGTGTTGAAGGAATTGATAATTTGAAACGCTACGCTTCACTGGCGAACACCATGGAGATTATGCCCGGCTCAGGACTGCGCCGTTCGAATATTTCGCAAGTCTATGACCCTTGCTTTTCGAGTTACCACACCAGTGCATCAGAAATTGTTCATGTCGGAGAATTAGGCGTCATGCCTAAAGAATACCTCAGAGCTAATGCAATGGAGGTAAAGGCTATTTCGGAATTTATTCAATCAAAGTCTCTCGCATAATTAAATGCTGAAGTCGTTGCGTTTGATCTTTCATTTTTGGTAATTCAAGCGCATCTTGAATGTATAATTTTTCTTTGGTCGTTAGGTGCCAACTCAAGCTTACTTCCCATTGTTTTCCTTGTTGAAGTTCGAAAGTCACTAGATCAACAGGTACTGCGTATTTTTCTGCAAGAAGCGCCAACTGTTCATCGAAATTGAAATCTTGTGTGCGCGTTAAATTTCCATAGACACTTCCAACTGGTAAGGTCCATTCGCGGAGTAGAGAAGGATTGCCATCTCCTAAATCGGCGCCTTTTGGTAAATCATGTATTGAAAGTATAATCACACCGCTTGTGTTTTTTGCAATCCATTCTTCAAAGAAGCGAATGAACTCAATCGTAGTTTTCGTTCCGAAATTATCTCTTAATCCAGCATCCATGCATTGAATTCCCGGAGAAGTTGGAAGAGATACAGATGGCAATATATATGGGAATGTTGCATTCATTCGGAGTACAGAAAGAAGGCTAGTGTTTTGCCAATTGTTGTTCTTGAAAATTTCAGAAAATTCGATGTTGTCTGTTGTATTCGGATTGAAATTCGGCAGACTATTGGGTCTTCTCAAAAAGGCTAAAGGCATCGAAGATATGAGCATTCTTCTTCCATCGTTAACAATCGTTGGTGAAAAAATGAGGGTTGGAATCTTAGCCGAACGTTCATTCGGTTCCAAGGCGTTCATTCTTTTATCTAGTCTTCCTTCTGTAGCATTAGCAAGCGCTCTTTCAAATGTATAACCCCTGTCTTGAAAATAACTGTTGTTGTTTTCGTAGGCGTGTTTGTATCGAATGAACCAATCGTTAAGTGTAAAGGAAGCAAGAATAGGATTCAAAAAGTCTGTGGCCATTTCTTCGCAATATTTTTCTTTGCGATACGATTCTATTTTCCCGTCTAACTCATCCGTCTTCAGCTCATGCAGAAAAGTAGCGCCTAACATTCCGCCAGAAGCTCCGGTCATCATTACTATATGGTCAAACAATTTCCCATTACACAAACTATCGGCTTGCATGAAACTTTTCATGACCCAATAAGCCGATCGACTTCCCCCACCGCTAACGTTTAAAATAACTAACTTTGGAAGGCTGTCCTCTGAAGTTGCGTTTTTCGCTTTCCAATTCTCGAGCATAGCTTCCCACACTTTCTTCGAGTTTTCTATCTCGTCTGTCGATGCCGTTCGGAAGGCGCTCTCGTCATAAGGCTGGAGAGTGTTATAATCAAGTCCGAATGCCCTGCTCTCGAATTGAAACCATTCAAATTTTTCATAAGCGCTCTCTAAAAAGAACATTCCCAAAACGAGAATAGCGAAATACCATCCTTTGAGTCTGTGATGTAATACCGAGAGAAAAACGAGGATCAAAGTAAATAAAAGAAGGATCGAAGCAGCTGTGGGCAATGCTAAAGATGGCAAGTGGCTGATTGCACCCAAGAGCAAGAAAGAAAGAATGAGAAACACCTCGAAGCGCCAAGCACTTAATTGATGTTTGTGTAGTATATGATCTAATATTTCTTTCGAATAATGTTCGGTGGGCCTTGCCAACTGCCATTTTAATCGGTCTGTTAGATATCTGCCGATGCGCCATTTTTCCAATCTTATTTCTTTAGCGCGTTGAAGATCTTCTGTGGCTGAATTTTCAAGATCAATGAGGTGTGTCTTTAGTTTTCTTCCACGTAACAAAAAATAGGCGAGCACCACGACTTGAAACACAACGATTCCTAAAAGCCAAACCAGCATATAAATGAACGCAGTTGAAAGGGAAGCCATTTCTTCGTGCATGGCTAAATCAATCGATTTTACCATGTAAACCAAGATGAAGCAAACTGGAATGATTGAATTGTTAAGGACGAAAATTCGAAAAGGATGCTTCAATGTATGAATAAATGAAAAGCGATATCCGTGTAAAATGTAACTGTACAAATGAAAAGCTGAGAAAAAACCTCCCGTTGCGACTCCTGAAATAAAATAGGCAAGGGCTCCGAATGTGCCCAAGTATTCCGGAAGAAGAAATTGTTTTTGAACGCCAAATCCGGGGGCAAGTCCACCTGTTAAAATCGCAAAAAGAATGATCCAGATACAAAGTAAAAGTGCGTTTTTCTTAATGTGAAGCAGAAGCAGCTGAAAGGGGAAACTGTATCGAATGTTTTTAACCCAGCGAAAAAAAGTGGTTTTAAACATGGTGATTCACTATTTAAATTAAAGGTAGGAATAGTTTTTAGGCTTCACAGGTTAAAAGGAAGTATTTTTGCAAAATGGCAGTGGAGATAAAAAATAAAAAGGCGCTTTTTCAATATTTCATTTTGGAAGAGTTCACTGCTGGTATTGTTTTAACTGGAAGTGAAATCAAAAGTATTCGCGCAGGAAAGGCGAACATTGCAGAGGCCTATTGTAAGTTGAATGGAAATGCGCTGATCATTTTAAACATGAATATTGCGCATTACGGGAACGCCGGTTATGCTCAGCATGAAGAGCGCAGAGTGAAGACATTGCTTATTCAGCAGACAGAAATTGATCGCTTGAAACGAAAATTAAAAGACACCGGTGTGACCATTGTTCCGATGCGCTTATTCATTTCGGAAAAAGGTTGGGCTAAACTGGATATCGCTTTGGCAAAAGGAAAGAATATCGGCGACAAACGTGCCGATGTTAAAGACAAAGACCTGAAGCGAGAGGCGGATAGGGCTAAGCTGCGCTAGGCTTGCTTTCTCTCCGTCCAATACTTCTGCAACTCTCTCTTCACCTCATCCTTCAACACCCACAATCCAATGAGGTTGGGAAAGGCCATGCCTAAGATCATCATGTCGGAAAAGTCTACGACTGCGCCGAAGCTGCTTACAGTTCCTAGGACGGTACAGAACAAGAACAAGAGGTTGAACGATTGCTTGATCCACCATTTATCGCCGAACAAATACGCCCAACTTTTCATTCCGTAATATGACCAAGAAATCATGGTGGCGTAAGCGAAGAGTACAATGCAAACCAAAAGAATCCAGTCGGTCCAAGGGAAGACAGAACGGAACGCTGCCGCTGTTAAGGCACTTCCGTTTAATCCGTGAGCATCCGTTGCGAATCCTGTGAAAACTAGCACAAGCGCCGTCATGGTGCAGACAACCACGGTGTCAATGAAGGGTTCCAACAACGAAACCATT
>JBIKVX010000195.1:0-4152 GCA_044356625.1 Flavobacteriales bacterium
CCAATCGATTTCAATTCATCGATAATCCAGCTGTCGATTTCGTCAGAGAATTCTTCCAAATCCACATCATCGATGTCAACATCTGTTTCGCGATAAACATCTAACTCATATCCGCACAATCTTCCTGCAAGACGAATGTTGTGTCCACCTTTTCCAATTGCCAAAGACACTTGGTCTGGCTTCAAGAACACATCTGCCTTCGCGTTGTCTTTATCAATGCTAATACTTGAAATTTTCGCTGGTGCCAAGGCCCGAGCAATTAGTAAGTTCTCATTGGTTGTGTAATGAATAACATCTATATTCTCGTTGCGTAACTCACGAACAATTCCGTGAATACGTGAACCTTTCATACCTACGCAAGCACCTACAGGGTCAATACGGTCATCGTAACTCTCAACAGCAACCTTCGCGCGCTCACCCGGCTCACGAACAATTTTCTTAATGGTAATTAACCCATCAAATACTTCCGGAACTTCTTGTTCGAATAACTTCTCTAAGAATTCTGGAGCTGTTCGAGAAAGAATAATTTGTGGACTGTTGTTGCGTAGGTCTACGCGATAAACGACCGCACGAATGGTATCTCCTTTTTTGTAGAAGTCAGAAGGAATCTGCTGATCCTTCGGCATAATCAACTCGTTGTTCTCGTCATCAAGAACAAGAATCTCACGCTTCCATACTTGGTATACTTCACCAGAGATAATTTCTCCAATACGCTCCTTGTACTTCTGATAGATGTGATCCTTCTCGAGTTCTTGAATACGGTTCTTCAATACTTGACCCATGGCCATAATATTTCTGCGACCGAAATCTTCGATTTTGATCTCTTCAATCAATTCTTCGCCGACCTCAAGATCGTCTACAATCTTTTGAGCCATGCTCACCTCGATTTCAGCAACCTCGTCATCAAGTTCCCCGTCTGGAACAACCTGACGCGTGCGCCAAATCTCTAAGTCGCCACGTTCTGCGTTAATAATTATGTCGAAGCCATCTTCAGCGCCCCAGCGCTTTACAATCATAGCTTTGAACATTTCGGCCAAGATGTTTGTGATCGTCTCGCGGTCGATGTTTTTGAATTCTTTAAAGTCTGCAAAAGACTCTATTAGGTTTAGTCCTTTCATAATGACAAGGTTAATTAAAACGTATTACTACTTTGGTTTCTTTTATGTTATCAAATGCAAGGGTGACTGTTTTTTCCACCCATTCTTTTTTCTTTTTTCCGGGAAGCGCCTCTTTTTCTTGGTACTTCAATACAATTCCAGTCTCGCTTACTTCGGCCAAATCGCCTTCGTACTTCTCTCCTTCACCCACTTTAACTTTAACTGTTCTTCCTACATTCTTAACATACTGTCGGTGAACCACCAACGGCTTTCCGACACCTGGAGAAGAAACTTCCATCGAGAAATCCTCTTTTTCACGATCCAAAGAAGATTCGACATGTCGGCTTACTTTCTTGCAATCCTCCACATTCAACCCTGAATCTTTATCGAGTAGCACCTCAATGGCATTGCCTGGACGAACGGAAATAGAAACGATAAACGCATCGGACAAGGTGTCCGTTTCGGCTATCTTGGCGTTAACCAATTTTTCTATTTCTGCAACTGTTATCATGACTAAAAAAAAGAGGGGTTAAAACCCCCTCTCTCGTTGTTCAATTACTTAATTTCAGTTGCAAATATAGGCATTTTTCAACAATAAACCCAAATATCTTCTGCAGAAAGCTTTTTTCTGTTAGTAAGTTGAATTGAGAGTAGCCGTCAATGCATTGTTTCTTTGCAAAAACTCAGAGCATGAATGTATTAATCTTAGGTTCCGGTGGTAGAGAGCATGCTTTCGCATGGAAAATTTCACAAAGTTCCCTCATACACGACATCTTTATTGCTCCAGGAAATGCGGGCACCGAAGCTTTCGGAACCAACCTATCCATTGAACCTACAGATTTCAAAGCAATAAAAAAGGCCGTAATTGAACACGGCATTAAAATGGTTATCGTTGGTCCCGAAGACCCTTTGGTTAAAGGGATTGTCGAATTCTTCGAAAAAGACAAGGCCCTTGTTGGAGTTGCGGTAATTGGTCCAAATTCAGTTGCTGCGCAATTGGAAGGAAGCAAAGACTTCGCGAAAAAATTCATGGCAAAGCACGGTATCCCTACCGCTAAATACGGATCGTTTACTCATGAGACCTTAAAAGAAGGACAAGCTCACCTCGACACACTTAAACCACCCTACGTTCTCAAAGCCTCAGGCCTCGCTGCCGGGAAAGGAGTTGTCATTCTCGAAGATTTAGCGCAAGCGAAAAAAGAATTGAAAGCCATGCTTACCGATAAAAAATTCGGAGAAGCTTCTAGCACGGTTGTCATTGAAGAGTTTTTAAAGGGAATTGAATGCTCTATATTCATCATGACAGATGGAAACAATTACAAAGTACTTCCGGAAGCCAAAGATTACAAACGCATTGGCGAAGGAGATATGGGTTTGAATACGGGTGGAATGGGTGCCGTTTCTCCTGTTCCGTTTTGTACACCTGAATTCATAGATAAAATTGAAGCGCAAATTATTATTCCAACTGTGAAAGGATTAAAAGCCGACGGTATAGACTACCGCGGATTTATCTTTTTTGGAATTATTAAAGTTGGAAATGAACCCTACGTGATTGAATACAACTGCCGCATGGGTGATCCTGAAACGGAAGTAGTTATTCCACGTATTAAAAGCGACTTGCTGCATTTGTTTGAAGGAATAGCTACACAAACACTGGGAGAATGCGACATTCAGGTAGACCAACGCTATTGCACCACTACGATGTTGGTTTCAAAAGGCTATCCAGAAACTTCAGAAAAAGGAAAAGAAATTTCGAATTTTGAAGATGTTCGCGACTGTATAATCTTTCACGCAGGAACAAAAAAGAACGGGGCTAAAGTAGTGACCAACGGCGGAAGAGTAATAGCGGCAACTGCATACGGTAGTTCACTTCACGAAGCATTAGCAAGAAGCAACGAAGCAGCCGATGTTGTTAGTTTTTCCGGAAAATATTTCCGAAAAGACATTGGCAATGATCTTAAAAAACTTATTAAGGAGAAATAACTACTTGCAAAGCAATGAGATTCCATTCACATAGAATTTCACCACATCAATTTCTTTAGCGGTTGCACAACCAAGAAAACCAGTGATCTGCTCACTGGTTATTTTTTTGTTGTATTGTTCGAGCAATTTGTTCGAAATAGGCATGTATGTGTAATGCCATTTTTCCTCTGAATAGCCGGTTCGTTTGCTCTCTTCTTTGCTATCATAAGTCTGACAAAAACCAAAAGCACCTGCATTTTTTTTCAACCATTCATACTCTAGCTTACCTTTTCCTGAACTAAAATAGGCCGGATCAACCGAATTAATATCTAGATCGGTTCCCCAATGATGCCTTGAAGTTCCTGGCATGGAGCTATATCTTAAAATATCCAATGCCGTTTCTATATCTGACTTAAAACTTGGTCGTCGAGCTTTCCATTTCCTTTCCCAAATTCCTTTTTGCATTTCAAAGTTTCTCCCACCTGAAACCACTTTTAAACTTAAGCCTGCCTTCTGAGCTGCAATTGCCATTTCATTGAACGCCGAATTCACTTCTTTCAGCAAATAACACGTTTTCGTGCTGCGATTGCTTGGTACTTGAATGAACCGTGAATCCTTTTCATATACCGTCTGACCAAGAAGAAATCCAACAGATACAGAGTCGGACCAATTAGCTTGTCCGAAAAACAAATTGGAAAACAATAGCCCACAAAATATTAAAGTTGTTTTCATCATATAATTCAAAGATAAGTATTCGAAGATTGGAATTCATAACTTCGCAGCATGAATCCATTTGATTTTAGCGCATGGCTGCACTCCGCTTTACAAGAAGACATTGGACCTGGTGATTACACAACCCTCGCAACTATTCCTGAGAACGCCATTGGCAAGGCTCAATTAATTGTAAAAGACAATGGTGTAATTGCTGGAATTACAATTGCGGAAAAAATTATTCGGGCCTTCGATCCATCTCTAAAAGTTACAACATTCATTCACGATGGAGACGTTGTTAAGAAGGGTGATATTGCTTTTATTGTTGAAGGAAAAAGTCAGAGCATTACAACCATTGAAAGACTTGTGTTAAATGTTATGC
>JBIKVX010000196.1:0-4151 GCA_044356625.1 Flavobacteriales bacterium
CCTCACCAATGACGTGTTCACCAAAAGCACTTGTGAAATGTTTAATTCTTCCGGTTACCAAAATGCGATACGGATTTAGCGAAACAAACTTCACGGTATCTCCAATGCTATAAGCCCATAGTCCAGCGTTGTTGCTGAGAATAAGTGCGTAGTTTACACCCACTTCAACTTCGTGCAAGGCGCAGCGTTTCGGATTTGCAGAGAAGTATTCGTCTGCTTTGATGAATTCGAAATAGATGCCGCTGTTGATGTTTAAGCGAAGTCCTTCGGCCTCTTGACTGTCTTGATAGGCAAGGAATCCTTCGCTTGCCGGATATAATTCTATGGTTGGAATTTCTTCACCAATGAGCTCTGCAAATCGCGATTTATATGGAGCGAAATTCACTCCTCCGAAAACGAACAATTCGAAATTTGGGAAAATTTCTTTGATGGTTTGCTTGCCTGTTTTTTCAAGAAGCAATTCGAAATACATCTGCACCCAACTTGGAATTCCAGAGATAAGGCGCATGTCTTGCTTGCATGTCTCTTCAACAATTCTATTGATCTTCGTTTCCCAATCTTCAATGCAATTTGTTGCGTAAGAAGGCATTCTGTTTTTTTGAAGATATGCGGGTACGTGATTCGCAACGATTCCCGAAAGTCTTCCGAAGGGAATTCCAGAATCTAATCTATCGAGTTCCGGACTACCTTGAAGGAAAATCATTTTGCCATCGACGAAGTTGGACTTCCCCGTTTCACCAATGTAATTCAACAATGCATTTCGGGCAGAGCCTATGTGATTCGGGAGTGAAGCTTGTGTAAGCGGAATGAACTTTGTGCCGCTTGTTGTTCCTGATGTCTTGCAGAAATATTTCGGCATACCCGGCCATAGAACAGATAGTTCACCGGCTTTCGCTCGTTCCATGTAGGGAACCAATTCTTCATAGTCGCGAACAGGAACTGCTTGTATCCACTCGGAATGATTCGAAATGTTCTTAAAGTTGTGATCGTTGCCAAATGCAGTATTACTAGCCTCGTGCAAGAGATTTTTTAAAACGCTTTGCTGCAATTCTTGCGCATGTTCGTTTTCATTCAGCAGCGTTTTTCGAACACGTTTTCCAAGCCAAAGACTGGCGCTTGACTTTATGGACATATCTTATTCCTTGATGAAAATTTGCGACGAAGAGCGATTCGATTCGGTAACACGAAGGGTATAAATACCAGTTGAAAAGTCAGCGATATTCATTTCTATTCTTCCAGTTAATGCCGCTATCTTTTGCGAATGAATAAGTCTTCCTGTTGCCTCGAACAGTTCAACAAGGGCCGATTCATTTCCACCTAAAACAATGGAAATGGATTCGTTCGCTGGGTTTGGAAAGCAATGGAAGGTATTACCGAATGATTGTTCGGTTACATCTGAAACGACACCAAAATTCATTCGAATCATGGGTGTTCGTGTGAGGTAAAAAAGATCTGTGTTTGAATTGTTGAAGCGAACCCACGCACTCAAGTCTTCCGATTTTCCCGATAGTCCGATCACTGCCTGAAACGCGCTGTTCGGAGAGCCCACGGCAACGAGATAAAGTCCTTGTGATAAATTTACGGGCGTGTCGAATGAAAGAACTTTCATACTCGCTCCTCCGAATGCATTGATGTCGGCTTCAGTAATTGCAAAGTCTTGTGTAGTCGCAATGGCGGCACCTATTCCTGATGATATGGAAAAGGGAAAAATCGTGGCGTAGACGGAAGAGGGAAGTGTTGTCCCTTCACCAATGGCAACACTCACGCTGTGCAATTGCTGTCCAGATGATGGAAGTAAATACACCGCGCCCATTTCGAAAGGTACATCGGCGTATGCTTCTGAAGGAAGGAACATGGAGCCCAAGCTGTTTTCATCACGAGCATAGGTCACAGGTGTTACATCGAATTGAAGCCATTCGATCTGATTGAGAATGTTCTCATCAGTTTCGGTTTGAAGACTGTTGAAATAGGCGCTGTAGTGCGAAACCGTAGGGTCAATTTGAAATTCTCCTGCAACAAGAACGGAGTCTGCACCGGGAGCTAAATCGGCAAGAATCGGCGAATTGTTCTCGAAGATCAATACACCAGAATTATCATTGATTATGCGCGCGTTCAATGCCACGTTGGTTTGAACATTTGTGCCTAAATTGAACACGTTGCTCGCCAAATGCACAAGTGGAGCAAATGCACTAGGGTATTGCGTGTACTCCATCATTTCGAATCCGGTGGTGTGATCGGGATTGTTTAAATCGAAATCGCCGTAAGAGGAATTTTCAATAATTAAGTCATTGGCATAACCTTGAACAATGCGAATGTCATCGAGTTGCCAGAAATAGTAAAGTCCATCATAGACAAATCGCAACTGCACGTTGCTTTGATTTCCCGCTGCAGCGGGCAAAGGCATGCGTACGGTTTGCGCATTCGCTGTGGTAATTCCTTGCTCGAGAATATTGGTGTAAAGAACTTCCCACGGTCCGTTGGCTATGGAAATTTCAACGCGTGTATTTCCGAGGTAATAGCGAATGTATTGTTCGAATTCCAAAACCGAATTCGGGAATCCGCTTAAGTTAATCGATGGGGTGGTTAAGTAGGAGAGATGTGGACCGGGCGCTTGTCCTGTTCCGAAATTATCGACAGTGCATGGATTTAAATTGTTGTCCCAATAATTCGAATCGAAAATCACAAATCCGTTTGAAGCGGTGCTGCTGGTCATTGCTTCTCCTACGTTCCCGTCGGGAAGACACGATCCTCTTGAGCCAACGAGTTGATTGGGGTTTGTGGAAGGCCCGCGGTATTCCCAAACGGCAAGCGTTGGAGCACCCGAGTTATTCCACGTTGTAGGAATACCATCGGCGAAGTCTTCCGACCAAATATAGATTTCTCTATCCGATTGGTTTGAAGCGTTGCGCGAATGAATGTATGTTCCAGGAGCTGACAGGAATTGTCCTTCCACATAAATAGAAAAAAGAATCAGAGCAAGGGTTAAGAAGCTTCTCATGTTAAAGTGTGTATACTACAAAGGTATTGTTAAGGTTCATGAGCTTGAGGGTGAAAATGCGATCGCCATGAACACCCGAATAGTTAGCAATTATTTCTTCCGAATTACAATCGATAGCGGTTACGGTTATGCTTTCTGCAAATGGAACATCGGTGCCGAAGAATTTGAATATCGCTTCTTTCGTGCACCAGATGGCTGTTCTGTCCTCTGTTGAAAGAAATTGAGTGAGTTCTGTTTGGTTACAGAATTTGCTCGCAACACGATGGATTCGTTCTTCTGCAGTTTGAATATCGAGTCCAACTTCACTTTCGTGAAGAATAATCCCCACAAAGTTTTTATCGTGCGAAATGCTGATGAATCTTCCGTCTTTCAATAGGGGTTTTCCAAATTCGTTGTATTGAAGTTGGTCTTCAAGCTTTGCTTCCTTCAACAACAACAATGTTGCGAAACGCTCGATATCTCTGCGGTTGGGAGGGTTGTTCTTGAAAGAATAGGCGTTTGCTTCAGCCAATTGTGTCCACGAGTCAATGCTCTCGGTCAAATTCCAGAGATGCAAGTCTTGGTGAATGTTGTGAGGCCAAAGGGGCATGAATATTTTTTTGCTAATGTATTCAACCTTTTGTTTAATGTTCTGTTTATACCTTTGCAAACTAATAATTGAATATATGAGCCAAACACTCACAAGCACAATGAACTACAAAGTAAAAGACATGTCTCTCGCAGAATGGGGACGTAAGGAGATTTTATTGGCGGAAGCAGAGATGCCGGGATTAATGTCCTTGCGTACTGAATTCGGAGCCAGCAAGCCTCTACAAGGCGCTCGCGTTGCGGGTTGTCTTCACATGACTATTCAAACAGCCGTTTTAATTGAAACGCTTATTGAATTGGGAGCTCAAGTTTCTTGGAGCTCATGTAACATCTTCTCTACACAAGATCACGCTGCTGCTGCTATTGCTGCTGCGGGTATTCCTGTTTTCGCTTGGAAGGGAATGAACGAAGAAGAATTCGAATGGTGTATTGAACAAACGCTTCACGCTTTCGAAGGCGGTGAGCCTTTGAATATGATTTTAGATGACGGTGGCGACTTGACAAACATGGTTTTTGATCGCTTCCCTCAATTGGCAGCTGGTATTCGTGGTATTTCTGAAGAGAC
>JBIKVX010000017.1:0-14188 GCA_044356625.1 Flavobacteriales bacterium
AATTTCAGGAAAAGCACTTTTGGATCTTCGATACGAGCAATTGCTTCCTTTCGTGCAACCAAATGACGGCGATGCTTTCAAGATAATTGCGGGAGATTTTGTTACTACGGAAGACGGAACAGGTATTGTTCACATTGCACCAAGCTTCGGTGCAGATGACTTCCGCATAGCGAAACAAAACGGCATGGGAAATCTTACCCTTGTCGATCGCCGAGGTCGCTTCCTTCCGGAAATACAAGATGGAAAATTTCTTTTCGGAGAAGAATTCGTGAAAGAAGCGTATTACTCAGACGAAGAGAAAGCCGTTGAGTTAGCGAAACAAAAAGCAAGTCTTGGAGGAATCATTAAAGACACCGACAAGCTTCAATATTTGAGCGTTGACGATCGTATTGTTTTGAAACTTCAGACCGAAGGAAAGCTTTTCAAGAAGGAAAAATACGCGCACAACTATCCGCATTGCTGGAGAACAGATAAACCTATTCTCTATTACCCGTTGGATTCTTGGTTCATTAAAGTTCCTGAAAAACGCAATCGTTTGGTGGAATTGAACAAAACCATTCAATGGAAACCAGAATCTACGGGCACTGGAAGATTTGGTAATTGGTTAGAAAATGCAAATGACTGGAACCTTTCACGCAGCCGCTTTTGGGGAATTCCACTTCCTATCTGGCGCACCGAGGACGGAACAGAATCTATCTGCATTGGCTCTGTTGAAGAACTTCAAACAGAAATAAAGAAAAGTGTTGCAGCCGGAACTTCAGAAACGAATCAGCTTGAAAACTTCCAACCGAACGACCATTCGGTTGAGAACTACAACCTCTTCGATTTACACAAGCCCAACGTAGATAAAATTGTATTGGTTAGCCCTAGCGGGAAACCGATGCACAGAGAAGCGGACTTGATCGACGTGTGGTTCGACAGCGGTGCAATGCCCTATGCACAGTGGCACTATCCATTCGAGAACAAAGAGAAAATAGACAACAACCTCTCTTTCCCAGCGGATTTCATTGCAGAAGGAGTGGATCAGACAAGAGGATGGTTTTACACCTTGCATGCGATTGCAACAATGTGTTTCGATTCTGTTGCGTACAAAAATGTTATTTCAAACGGACTTGTTTTAGACAAGAACGGAAACAAAATGTCAAAGCGATTGGGCAATGCGGTTGATCCGTTTGAAACCCTTGGTAAATACGGTCCAGACGCGACGCGTTGGTATATGATTACCAATTCCGATCCGTGGGACAATTTGAAATTCGATACAGAAGGAATTGCTGAAGTTCAGCGCACCTTCTTCGGAACGCTTTCGAACACCTATTCTTTCTTCGCGCTGTACGCGAACATCGATGGATACGAAGCCTCTTCGAATGATCCTGGAGTTGAAGATCGCTCAGAATTAGATAAATGGATTTTAAGTAAATTGAACGCGCTCACGCTCGAGGTTCAAAAAAATCTCGATGCATTTGATCCAACTCCGGCTGCGCGAGCCATTGAATCGTTTGTTAACGATCACCTTTCCAACTGGTACGTGCGTCTTGCCCGTAAAAGATTCTGGCACGGAGAAATGACGGATGATAAACGCTCAGCTTACGCCACCCTTCACGAATGCTTGAAACAAGTTGCACAACTCATGAGTCCATTTGCGCCATTCTATTCAGATTGGTTGTTCCAAAGCTTGAATAACAGCAACGAATCGGTGCATTTGTCTCGATTAGAAAACGGAAGTTTCCGAGACGAAAACTTGGAAGCACGAATGGATCTTGCTCAGCGCATTTCAAGCATGGCGCTTTCTATTCGTAAGAAAGAAAACATCAAGGTCCGTCAGACCCTTGCTGAAATACGTATTCCTGTTTTAGACGAAACTACGCAGTCGCGCATTGAAAGCGTTGCCGATCTTATCTGCAGCGAAGTGAATGTAAAAACAGTAAAGTGTGTCGATGAGCAAACCACGAAAATTGTAAAGGATCTTAAATTGAATTTCAAAACACTCGGAAAGAAGTGCGGGAAATTCATGAAAGAAATTCAACAATTCGCCTTGGACAATGCGCAAGAAATAATTTTATCCATTGAAAAAACAGGCGAATACTTGTGGACGAAAGAGAGTATTCTCCTTCAAACGGAAGACGTGGAAATTATTCCAGTTGACATTCCCGGTTGGAAAGTAGCGAACCAAGGCCCCCTAACGGTTGCTTTAGATGTTACCATAACCCCTGAACTGAAGGAGGAGGGCTATGCTCGTGAATTAGTGAATCGCATACAAAACCTGAGAAAAGAAACTAATTTCGAGGTTACAGATAAAATAATTGTTAAAGTTTCAGGAGAAAACTACCTGAATGATGTTTTGAAAAACAATTCTGAATATATTAGCAGTCAAGTACTTGCTTCTTCGCTTGAGTTTGTTCCAGAAATGGACGGGGGTGTCGCGGTTGAATGGGAAGGTGAAGAAGTGGTACGTTTACTATTAACCAAAAACCTTTAAAACCCATGGCAAAAAAATCTACCCCTGCCAAAAAAGTTGTTGCGAAAAAATCTGCCCCTGCAAAGAAGGCTGCTCCAGCGAAAAAGATAGTTGCTAAAAAAGCTGCTCCTGCTAAGAAAGTAGCACCTGCGAAAAAGGTCGTTGCAAAAAAGGCAGTGCCTGCAAAGAAAGCAGCTCCAGCCAAGAAGGCAGCACCTACGAAAAAAGTAGTTGCGAAGAAAGTTGCTCCAGTTAAAAAAGCTGCTCCAGCGAAAAAAGTAGTTGCGCCAGTAAAGAAATCTGCTCCAGCGAAAAAAATAGTTGCGCCAGTAAAGAAAGCTGTGCCAGCGAAAAAAGTAGTTGCGCCAGTAAAGAAATCTGCTCCAGCGAAAAAAATAGTTGCGCCAGTAAAGAAAGCTGTGCCAGCGAAAAAAGTAGTTGCGCCAGTAAAGAAAGTAGAAGTAAAGAAAGTTAAACCAGCTCCAGCAGTTATCGCTAAACCAGCGACCGTGAAGAAACCCGAGGCAAAGACAACTGCACCCGTTTATAAACCTGCTCCAGAGATTAATAAAGTACCAGTGAAGATGCCAGCAGAACCAGTTAAAGGATTACGTTATTCAGACAGTGATTTGAAAGAATTCCAAATTTTAATCAAAGAGAAATTAGAACAATCGCGTTCAGATTTCGAAGAGTTGAAAGAGTCTCTTTCAAGAGAAGGAGACAACAGTACAGACGACACTTCGCCTACATTTAAAATGATGGAAGACGGAAGCGACACGAACAGCCGCGAAGAAGTGGCTCAACTAGCTTCACGTCAAGAAAAATTCATTAAGAACCTAGAAAACGCTCTTCTGCGTATCATGAACAAAACATACGGTGTTTGTCGAGTTACAGGACAGCTTATTCCTAAAGAACGCCTGCGTTTGGTGCCTCATGCTACTCTTAGCATTGAAGCTAAAAATATGCAGTAAGATCTCTTGAAGTGAGAAAAGTACTACTAATTATTTTCAGCGTTGTTGCGCTTGATCAAATTTTAAAAATCTGGATAAAGCTCTCCTTTCTCTACGGAGAAAATGTAGAGCTACTTCCCGGTTGGCTCGATTTACAATTTGTCGAAAATCCAGGAATGGCCTTCGGCTGGATGTTCCCAGGAACAACAGGAAAACTTGCACTTAGCATTTTCCGAATAATTGTTGTCACTGCAATCATTATCTACATCTACAAACTAACCAAAAAGAAAACCCATCAAGGTTATCTCTTTTGCTTGGCGCTCATTGTAGCGGGTGCATTGGGAAACATTATCGACAGCGCAGCATACGGACTGTGTTTCGACAAAGGTTCAACCTTCGATCCGCACTTTCAAGATTACTCGGCCTATTCAGACACAGCAGCATTTTCTTCGGCAGGTTATGCTCCTTTTCTCATGGGAAATGTGGTAGACATGATACACATTACCAAGGAATTTGATTTTCCTACTTGGTCACCTATTCATGCCGGAGAAAGAGCAGAAATCTTCCCCCCTATTTTCAATATTGCTGATGCCTCTATTTCCATAGGAATTATAATTATTCTGCTATTTCAGAGACGGTTTTTCAAAGAGGAAGAAGAGGAAGTATCCATTGAGGAGGAGGTCACTGAAGTTGATCCTTCGGCATGAAATTAAATTTTACTATTTCTGATCTGTGCCACATTATTGGCAATGAAATCTCAGAAGGGAACAGCAAGAACTTTATTCATTCCATTTGTACCGACACTCGCCACACCATAGATGCAGCGCACACGCTATTCATTCCATTGAAGGGAGAGCACTTCAATGGACACACGTTTCTTGAAAGTGCTTTTAAAAAGGGAATTCGAACATTTATTGTTTCGGAAGATGTGAATCTGTCGGATGATTGCATTGTGATTCATGTTGAAAATACAACCGAAGCTTTTCAAAAAATTGCTGCCCATCACCGCGCGCAATTCAACATTCCGGTAATCGGAATTACCGGTAGTAATGGGAAAACCATCGTGAAGGAATGGGTGAATCAATTACTCGCAGACAACTACTGCATTGCACGAAGTCCGAAAAGTTTCAACTCGCAAATCGGCGTATCCCTTGCTGTGCTTCAGCTTGAATCCATGCACAATCTTGGACTATTCGAAGCCGGTATTTCTCTTCCCGGAGAAATGAATGCGCTTCAACGCATCATTCAACCCACAACAGGTGTTTTCACTTTTCTTGGAAGTGCCCACGCTGAAAATTTTTCATCCCAAACAGAATTGCTTCATGAAAAAATGAAGCTGTTTGGTTCCTGCGATACACTCATTATTCCTTCAAACCTTGAATTAAATTTTAGTGGGAATATCATTCGAGTTGGAAATCAAGCACAAGACGATTTTTCCATTCGAGAAATAAAATCTTCTTCAACACATTCAATTATTTCATTCAGTTGGAAAGGAGAAATGTCTTCCGCAGAGATTCCGTTTATTGATACGATATCCATAAACAATTTCGCGCTTGCTGCGACAACAGCTTTGCACCATGGACTTTCATTGACTCAATTGTCAGAAAAAGCGCCGCAACTCATGGCCGTTGAAATGCGCATGCAACAGCTGAAAGGAATAGGCAGCATGCAATTGCTGAACGACAGTTACAGCAACGATCTGACTTCGTTGAAACTTGCGCTTCAGCATTTCAACTTGAACATTCAAGCAAAAAAACGAAGTGTTATCATTTCCGATATTTTACAAAGCGGAATGAACGACGAAATCTGGACGTCACGTGTTGCAGAACTCATGAATGAATTTCATATCGACAACATTTTTGCTGTTGGTGAAATTTTCTTTCAACATAAAAATAAATTACCAGAAAATTTCTTGTGCTTTCAAAGAACCGAAGAACTTTTAGAATTTCTAATTTCAAATAAAATTGATTCGAACGCCCTGCTCATTAAAGGCGCTCGGAAATTTCATTTCGAAAAAATAGTGATCGCATTGCAAGAGCAGCATCAAGAAACCATTTTTGAGGTGAACATGAACGCCCTTGCCAACAACTATTATTATTTCCGTTCATTACTGAATCCCAATGTAAAACTCATGGGCATGGTGAAAGCAAATGGGTATGGTATTGGCGCGGTTGAAGTTGCCGTATGTCTCGCCAATTGCGGAATTGAAGCGTTAGCGGTTGCCTACACAGACGAAGGTGTTCAACTTCGCGAAGCGGGAATTTCACTTCCTATTTTGGTTCTCGAGCCAAATGTTACCGACTTCGCTCCGCTTTTCAAACATAGATTAGAGCCTGAATTATTTTCCATTCGTTCATTCAAAGCGTTCGCGAAAGCGGCTAAAGAATTCAATGCCGAAAAAACATTCAAAGCACATTTAAAACTTGATACGGGCATGAACCGACTCGGATTCAAAAGCGATGAAACTTCTGAATTACTTGAATTATTGAAAGAAAATTCAAACATTGAAATAACTAGCATCTTCACTCACTTCGCAGCATCGGAAGATGAAAGTCATGATACCTTCACGCAAAATCAAATCAACGATTTTGAAAATCGTTGTGCGCAGATTTCAGCAGTGCTAGGCTATTCTCCAACACTTCACGCCGCGAATACCGGCGGAATTCAGCGATGGAAGAACGCGCGGTTCGATATGGTGCGCCTTGGGATTGGTCTCTACGGTGTTTCAGCATTTGAAGACGAACAAAAAATGTTGCGCAACGTGGGAAGCCTAAAGACGCGTATTGTTCAAATTAAAACCGTCCTTCCGAAGGAGAGTGTGGGTTACGGAAGAACATTTACTTCGAACCAAGAAATGAAAATAGCCGTTCTTCCGATTGGATACGCAGACGGATTCCGTAGATCACTTTCCAATGGAAAAGGAAAGGTGTTCATCAACGGGAAAGCCTGTCCTGTTGTGGGACGCGTATGCATGGACATGACCATGGTGGACATCACATACCTTGATGTTCGCGAGGGTGATGAGGCAATTATTTTCAACGAAGACCACTCCATAATAGACTTTGCTGCCGATTGTGAAACAATAACCTATGAGGTTCTCACGGGCATTCCGCAAAGAGTTAAGCGTATAATTGTAAACGAGGCTTAAACTTCGTTTAGAAAAATGTCATTTCTGTGAACTTGTATGGTGCATTCATTCCGATATTTACAGAATATCGAATTTGTTATGATGCACAAAACGTACTTCCAAAAATCAATTTTAACCTTTTTAGGTCTATTTGCTTTTTCATTTCTTTCCTTCGGACAAGCTGCCAGAATGGACAACGAGTTTATCCTTCAACTTAAAAAAGGATTTTCACCAGAAGAAGCTCAACAAGAGTTGGCGAACCATTTCGGAATTCTTCCAGAAATTAAAGTGAGCTACGAGGTTAGCGATATCATGCGTGCATGGTTGTTTACCTTCAATGAAGAATTGGTTTCGTTGAATGAAATCATTCGCTACGCTCCTACTTGCTCAAGCATTCAACTGGCGCAAGCCAATCACAAACTTGCTGAACGCATTGTTCCCAATGACCCTTCATACGGCCAGCAATGGTTTCACGACGACGCTTCAGACAACGACATTGACACGCCAGAAGCGTGGGACATTACTACAGGTGGATTAACAGCCTTCGGAGATGAGATTGTTGTTTGTGTGGTTGAAGGTGGTGGTGCAAAATGGGATCAAGCAGACATCATTGAAAACCACTGGACCAATACCAATGAGATAGATGGAAATGGAATTGACGACGATAACAACGGTTACATCGATGACATTGACGGATGGAACATGTCTGCCAACAGCGATGCTATAGCAGCCGGAAATCACGGCACGCAAGTGAGCAGTATGATTGGTGCGAAAGGCGATAATGCAATTGGAATTACTGGAGTAAATTGGAATGTAAAAATTATGCAAGTCGATATGGGCGGAATCTCTGAAGCCAACGTCATTGCAGCCTACACCTATCCGCTTAAAATGCGTCGCATGTACAACTTGTCTGGCGGAACTCAAGGCGCTTACGTTGTAGCAACCAACAGCAGTTGGGGAACCGACAACGGGCAGCCTTCTCAAGCGCCATTGTGGTGCGCTATGTACGATACGTTGGGTGTTGCCGGAATTCTTTCGTGTGGTTCTACTGCGAACAACAACGTAAACATTGATGTTGTTGGAGATCTTCCAACAGCATGTCCAAGTGAATATATGGTTGCAGTAACGGCAACAAACAGTTCTGACGTTCGTACGTTCAGCGGTTATGGCATCACTACTATCGATTTGGGTGCTCCTGGAGAAGCCGTGTATTTGGCTGGAAACACCAACTACGGAAACACTTCGGGAACTTCCTTTGCGGGTCCATGTGTAGCCGGTGCAATAGCACTGTTGTATTCCGCTCCATGCAGTTCTTTCATGGAAATAGCAAACTCGAATCCTTCCACGGGAGCTCAACTTATTCGAGACTATATTTTCAATGGAGTAGATGTTGTCGCTAACCTTCAACCCGAAATGGTAACTGGCGGACGATTGAATGTAAAAAACAGTCTCGATTTATTGTTGAATGAATGTTCAGGCGGGGGTTGCGTCGCGCCTTTTGCCATTGGTGCTATGCAAATTCCAAACATGTTAGATTATAGCGTTTTTTGGAACAGCACTCCTGACGTAACCACGTTCGCATGCCAATATCAATTGCAAGGTTCTGGCACCTGGACACTTATCGAAAATATAAACGCAAACAGTGTTGTGCTCAATGGTCTGCTTGCTTGTTCAACGTATGAAATTCAATTGGCCTCTTTGTGCAACGACACGTTGGGTGATTGGACAAGTTCATTCTTACTTACCACCGAAGGATGTTGCGTAAACCCGAACGAATATTCGGTTCCGAATGCGCAGGGTGCCACAACAGCAACAGTTGCATGGAATGATGTATTCGCTGCCGATGGTTACAGCATTCAAATAACGGGGCCAAATGGAACCGATATTATTCAATCGCTTCAGCCAAACATTACATTCTTTAATTTAGATTCGTGCACCACCTACACGATTCAGGTAGCGTCAATCTGCGTCAATCCAGAAAATCCTTTTACGCCGTTTGAATTCTCTACTACAGGCTGTGGTTCATGCACCGACGTCGTTTATTGCGATGCGGACGGTGGTAATGCTGCAGATGAATACATCGATGCTGTTACAGTTGGTTCATTCACGAACATTAGCACGGCGAATGCGAACTATACCGATTACACAGATCTTAGCACGTTGACACTGGTTGCAGGTAACTCTTATCCAGTTTCACTTACACCCGGTTTCCCAGGCGGATCATACAGTGAGTATTTTAAAGTATGGATCGACTACAATGCCAATGGCACTTTCGATGAACCAGAGGAACTAGCATTCGATGCAGGAAGCGGATCTCAAAATACAGTAACTGGAACCATAACAGTTCCTATTTCACTTGCCCTTGCGGCAGGGAGCACTCGCATGCGTGTTGGAATGTCTTATGTTGGAATATTTGGTGCAGGTGCTCCTCCTACCTCATGCGGAACCTATGGTTACGGCGAAGTGGAAGACTACTGCGTAAACTTGCAATTGGCAGATGGCGTTCAAACCATTGAAAACAATTTCAACTTCAACGCATTTCCAAATCCAGCCAATGAAACGGTGTTCTTCACCCTTCCATCTAACATTCAAAAATTCCAACTGAAAGTATATTCAAGCGAAGGAAAATGCGTGAAACAAATCACGACTGATTCGCGTTCTTTCTCGGTAAACGAATTAGCTGCAGGATGGTACGTTTTCGAAGTGCTTTCGGATAACGGAATCGCTAGAACAAAAATTTGCGTTGAATAAGCAAACCAAATGACAAATTAAGTTGTCTACTAAAAAATGAATCGTAAACTCCTTCTCACCTTGTGCACTTGGCTCATTGCTTTTGCGGCTTGGGCTACGCACAATCGTGCAGGGGAAATCGTTTACGAGCATATTTCGGGATACACCTATAAAGTAACTATCAACACCGTCACGAAAGCTAGCTCCTTTGCCGCTGACCGACCGTTTTTAAAAATACGTTGGGGCGATGAACCGTCTGGAACTACCGAAAATCAACTCGACAGTCTCGAACGCTCTCAATCAGTGATTTTAAGTTCAGGCGACGCAAAGAGAAATCAATATGTCGGGTACCATACCTATGCCGGTCCAGGAGTATACTACCTCGTGGTTGAAGATCCGAATCGTAACGATGGTGTTATAAATATTTTGAATTCGGTGAATCAAGTATTCACCATTCAAACCATGCTCGTCATCTCACCAGCAACCGGACATAACAATTCAGTTCAGCTATTGAAATTGCCCATTGAAGATGCTTGTCTGAATCAGCCGTGGATACACAATCCCGTTGCGTTTGATCCAGATGGAGACTCTTTGGTTTATTCTTTAGTTCCATGTATGGGTGCTGGCGCTGAACCCTTACCCGGTTGGCTGCTTCCCGATGCGAGCACTGTAAATGGGTCTGACGTTTTTAGCATTAATGCTTTAACAGGCGATGTCACTTGGGTGGTTCCGCCGTTGGCCGGTGAATTCAATATTGCCATTAAAATTGAAGAATTCAGAAACGGAATTTTAGTCGGATATGTCATTCGAGACATGCAGATAACGGTTATAACATGTAACAACCAACCCCCAATTATTGCTCCTCTTCCCGATTATTGCGTAGAAGCCGGAAGCACAATCCAATTCGATGTAAATGCGAGTGATCCGAATGGAAATGTGGTTTTAATAACTGCATTTGGCGGGCCACTTACAAACGTTGTGCATGAAGCTGAATTCAATTCATTCACCGATACTTTTTATTGGAATCCGGAATGTGACGAAGTTCGGGCTGCGCCTTACACCGTTAGTTTCGAAGCATTAGATAATGGCTACGTTCCCTTAGCAGACATTGAATCTGTGAATATCACGGTGGTGGCCCCAAAGGTTCAAAATGTCCAAGCCAATGCTGTGGGTTCTACCGTTGGAATCTCTTGGAATCCGTCGCCCTGTCTCAGTTCTTTTTCAAACTACGAATTGGCAAACGTTCGTTACTTCATTTACAGAAGACAAAACGGTTACAATTTCAACCCTTCCGATTGTGAAGTGGGAATGCCTGCCTATACTGGATTCGTATATATCGGACAAACGCTTGGCGCGAACAGTAACTACTATCAAGACAACGCTCCCGGATTTGGTGTTCCTTTTTGCTACCGCATTGTCACGGTTTGGCCTGACGGAGCGCTCAGCTATGCAAGCGACGAAGCCTGTGTTCAAATCAGAAAGGACATTCCAGTCATTACAAAAGTGAGTATTGAAACAACAGATATTTCTGTTGGAAGTGACACCGTCTGGTGGTCGCCTCCTTCACAGCTAGACACCCTCGCTTTCCTTCCTCCCTATCACTACGAATTAGAATTCGATAACAACGGAACTTGGCAAACCATTTTTGCTTCAGATCCTTTCACTATATTGAATACTGGAGACACGATTTACTATCATTCCAACATAGACACCTTCACTGCACTTAAAAAATACCGCGTTAAATTTTATTCGAATGAAGATGTGGTAGGTTTTTCGTCAAGCGCAACTTCACCTTGGCTTGCTGCAACGCCCATGGACAATGCCATACAACTGAATGTGCAAGGCCAGTTCCCTTGGATAAACTCGCGCTATTTCATTTATAGAAAGGCGCCTGGTGAATTAATTTATTCTTTGCTGAATGAAACAACTGCACCGCAATACCTCGATACCGGTTTAGTAAATAATGCAAACTACTGCTACAAAATTCTTACGCTCGGTTCTTACGGTGCGCCCAACGTACCTGATTCTTTGTACAACTTCAGTCAAGAAATTTGCGCGAGTCCTTATGACTCAACCCCGCCATGCGCACCGCTCATTTCACAAATAAATGATTGTGAAATCCCTTCGCTTCAAATTTCATGGAACAACATTGACCCTTCCTGTTCACAAGACATAACTGCTTACAACATCTATTACGCTCCCACAGATACGAGCGACTACATCGTACTCGGAACTTTGAACGGATCAGGAAGTACCGAATTTGAATTCCTACACCCAAGCGGGTGGCAAAGCATAGCAGGGTGTTTCTACATCACAGCATTGGACTCCCTGAATTTATGGCCAGACGGCGAACTTCATCAAAACGAAAGTGCGCCTTCAAACGTGGTCTGTGTAGATAACTGTCCGACCTACGAACTTCCAAATATTATCACTCCCGATTTAGACGGACTAAACGATATTCTGAAACCATTTCCATACCGATCCATTGAGAGTATTGACTTTAAAATTTTCAATAGATACGGAACACTTCTTTATGAAACCACAGATCCAGATATCTTGTGGAACGCAACCGATCAAAAAACGAAAAACCTTGTTAGCTCTGGTACTTATTACTACACCCTCATGTTGAACACCATTCGTCTACATGGTATAGTCCCCGTATTCCAAGAGGGATACATTCAAATTTTGAACGCAACCCAGGCCACTCCACAACAATAAAAGATGTTTACAGGAATTATTGAATCGCTAGGAATAATTGTAAAAAAAGAAACCGTTGGAAGCAATTTAGAGCTCTGGATTTCTTGCGATTTTACTGAGGAATTGAGAGTAGATCAAAGCATAGCCCACAACGGGATTTGTTTAACTGTGGTTGAAATAGTTTCTAATACGTACCGTGTTACAGCTATAGATGAGACCATTCATAAAACCACCATTGGTAGTTGGAAGGAAGGAGACAAAGTAAATCTTGAAAGATGTGTGAAAGTTGGGGATCGCCTCGACGGTCACAACGTTCAAGGACATGTAGACGTGATTGGAAAATGTATTTCCACAACTGAAAATGACGGCAGTTGGAAATTCACTTTTGAATATTCACCGAAAGAACTCGGACACATCACAGTGCCGAAAGGCAGCATTGCCGTTAACGGCGTAAGCCTTACTGTTGTTGACAGTGCGAAGACTTCTTTCTCGGTGGCTATTATTCCATTTACCTATGAGCATACTACATTTCAGCTCATTGAAAACGGAACAACTGTGAATTTAGAATTCGATATTATGGGGAAGTATGTGGCCGCGTATATGGCTGCACTATCTTCGTAACATGATATCTTCAGAACACGAAAAAAAACTATTTCTTCTCGACGCTTACGCACTCATTTTCCGTGCTTACTATGCATTCATTCGCACGCCCCGCATCAATAGCAAAGGCTTAAACACTGGAGCCATGTTCGGATTCACGAACACGCTTCTCGATATCTTAAACAACGAAAAACCTTCGCACATTGCTGTTGTGTTCGACGCATCGGAACAAACCCTACGCGAAATAGACTACGAAGCCTACAAAGCCAATCGCTCTGAAACACCCGAAGACATTAAGCTTGCAGTTCCATATATCAAAAAAATTGTTGAAGCCTTCAATATTCCCATGCTCATTGCACCTGGCTATGAAGCCGATGACATCATTGGTACACTTGTAAAAAAAGCGGAAGAAAAAGGATTTCATACCTACATGATGACTCCCGATAAAGATTACGGTCAATTGGTGAGTGACAGGTCATTTATCTACAAACCCGGCTACCAAGGTGGGAAAGCAGAGATTTTAGGAGAAGCAGAAGTGTGCGCAAAATTCAACATTCAAAACGTAAGTCAAGTTATTGATTTACTTGGAATGATGGGTGATGCAGTAGACAACATTCCCGGACTTCCTGGCATTGGAGAAAAAACTGCATCGAAACTTTTAGCCGAATTCGGATCACTTGAAGGCTTGCTAGCGAACACAGACAAACTAAAAGGCAAACAAAAAGAAAACGTAGAAAACTTCAAAGAGCAAGGGATTCTTTCGAAGAAACTCGCAACCATTATGCTCGATGCGCCAACCCCATTCGACGAAGAAGCGTTAAAGGTGAGTGAAATAAACAAAGACGCTATTCGTGAAGTTTTTGAAGAGCTTGAATTCCGTCAGTTAATCAAGCGTGTGCTGAACGAAGAGTCCGAAGCAAGTCCAACTGTAAGTCCTTCTTCTAAAAGCAACTCCGCACCCGATCTATTTTCTTCAGCCGGTGAAGAAGTTGAAATTCCAACTACACCGAAAAACACGATCAACGATGTTCCTCATGAATATTTCATGGCTACTTCGGAGCAAGAACTTCAATCATTACTATTAGAACTACAGCGCGCAACCATCTTTAGTTTCGATACTGAAACATCAGGTTTAGAGCCACATTCAGCGTATTTAGTTGGATTGTCTTTCAGCACCGCAGCACATAGCGGTTGGTACGTTCCCATCTCTTCGAACTTCGAAGAAGCACAAAAGCATTTGGAAATTTTCAAAGAAATTTTCGCTGATTCTTCGAAAACACTTGTCGCGCAGAACTACAAGTTCGATTTCAAGATGATGAAGAAATATGGAATGAAGATTCAAAATAAAATCTTCGACACCATGCTCGCACACTATGTCATTAATGCCGATGGAAAACATGGCATGGACGCGTTGAGTGAACAGTACCTGAACTACAAACCTGTTTCCATAGAAGCGTTGATTGGTCCGAAAGGGAAAAATCAAAATTCCATGGCACATCTTCCTGCAGAAAGCATTAAAGATTATGCAGCAGAAGACGCAGATGTGACCCTTCAGCTTTCAGAAATTTTCATGCCTGAATTGGAAAAGCAAGGAACCACTTCGGTTTTGGAAAACATCGAGATTCCTCT
>JBIKVX010000197.1:0-4074 GCA_044356625.1 Flavobacteriales bacterium
ACAATAATGTGGTTATCGCAACCGATGCCGATGTCGATGGTATGCACATTCGACTTTTAATGATTACCTTCTTCCTTCAATTCTTCCCTGATTTGGTGAAGTCTCGACATTTGTATGTCCTTTCAACACCTTTATTCCGCGTAAGAAACAAGAAGGAAACCATTTATTGCTATTCCGACATTGAACGTCAGCAAGCTATACAAAAATTAGGAACGAAGCCAGAAATCACCCGATTCAAGGGATTGGGAGAGATCTCGCCAGATGAGTTCAAATTTTTTATTGGTGAAAACATTCGATTAGAGCCGGTAGTAATTACCAAAGACATTCACATCAAAGACATTCTTGAATTCTACATGGGGAAGAACACACCAGATAGACAGGACTTTATCATTCGAAACCTGCGCGTAGAGAAGGATGAAATCGTTGAAAAGAAGGAAATAGAAACTGAACCAGAAACAGAATAGGAGAGGAGATGGAAGAAAATACAAATCCAGAAGAAAATAAATTAGGAAACGTAATTGGTGTAACTGACCTCTACGAAGGTTGGTTCCTCGAATATGCGTCTTACGTTATTTTAGAAAGAGCCGTTCCCCATTTGTACGATGGACTGAAACCGGTACAACGAAGAATTCTGCACAGTTTGTGGGAAATGGACGACGGTCGTTTCAACAAGGTTGCGAACGTAATTGGTAACACCATGAAGTATCATCCGCACGGAGATGCTTCCATCGGTGATGCGTTGGTTCAAATTGGACAAAAGAATTTACTCATTGATACCCAAGGAAACTGGGGTAATATTTTTACCGGAGATAGCGCTGCTGCTCCGCGTTACATTGAATCGCGATTGAATAAACTTTCGCAAGAGATTATCTTCAATCCGAAAACAACCACTTGGTTAGCTAGCTATGACGGAAGAAACAAGGAACCGGAAACGCTCCCTGTTAAATTTCCATTGTTGTTGTCATTGGGTGTTGAAGGTATCGCCGTTGGATTGGCATGTAAGATTCTTCCGCACAACTTTGTGGAATTGATAGATGCGAGTATTGATGTTTTGCGCGGAAAGAAAACGCACATTGTTCCCGATTTCTTAACCGGCGGAATGGCCGATTTCTCGGATTACAACGGTGGTCTTCGCGGTGGAAAGGTTCGTGTTCGCGCCAAAATTAAAAAGGACGACGCCGCTCGTTGTTTGGTTATTACTGAAATTCCTTTCGGAACAACAACATCTTCCTTAATCGATTCTATCTTGAAAGCCAACGACAAAGGTAAAATCAAGATTAAGAAAATTGAAGACAATACCGCCGCAGTTGTTGAAATCATGGTTCACTTGGCAACAGGTGTTTCTCCAGACAAGACTATTGATGCGTTGTATGCCTTCACCGATTGTGAAATAAGCATTTCTCCAAACTCGTGTGTGATCCACGACGATCGTCCGAAATTCCTTCCTGTGGATGAGCTTCTGAAAATTTCAGCAGACAGAACGCGTGATTTAATTGGAAAGGAACTGGAAATTCAGCTGAATGAGCTTCAAGAAAGCTGGCATTTCGCTTCGTTGGAAAAGATTTTTATTGAAAAGAGAATCTACCGCGACATTGAAGAATGCGAAACGTGGGAGGATATTATTGCTGCGATTCACAAAGGATTGAAGCCACATACCAAGAAATTCTTGCGTGCGGTGACCGATGAAGATGTGGCGCGCTTGACTGAAATCAAGATCAAACGAATTTCGAAATTCGATAGCAACAAGGCAGATGATTTCATTTCTAGGTTGGAAGGTGAAATTGATCAAGTCAAAGAAAAACTGAATCATCTAACAGATACCGCCATTGCCTATTTCAAAGATTTGAAGGCGAAATACGGAAAAGGACGAGAACGCAGAACGGAAATCAAAACGTTCGACACCGTTCAAGCCGCAGCAGTAGCCATTGCAAATGCGAAGCTTTCAGTGAATTTAGCTGAAGGATTTGCTGGAATTGGATTGAAACGCGACGAAGGTGAATTTGTTTGTGAATGTTCCGACATCGATGATATCATTGTATTCCGGAAGGATGGGAAAATGATGGTTTCGAAAGTTCAACAGAAAGCTTTCTTCGGAAAAGACATCATTCACATTGCTGTTTGGAAGAAAGACGACCGTCGAACCATTTATAACTTCATGTATCGCGACGGTAAGAACGGTGGTGCGAACATCAAGCGGTTTGCAGTGACTTCCATTACCCGCGACAAAGAATACGACCTCACCAAAGGAACTCCCGGAAGTGAAACGCTATACTTCAGTGCCAATCCGAATGGTGAGGCTGAAGTAGTTACGGTTAATTTAAGAGCTCTCGAGCGATTAAAGAAACTGAAGTTCGATGTCGACTTTTCTGAATTAGCCGTTAAAGGTCGCGACGCTCAAGGGAATGTCGCCACGAAATATCCGGTTAAAAAGGTTGAATTGAAATCGGCTGGGGTATCTACTCTTAGTGCAAGAAAAATTTGGATCGACGAAAGTGTTCAAAGACTAAACGACGAAGGTCGAGGCAGATTCCTAGGAGATTTCGGTCCGGAGGACAAGATTCTTGTCATACAATCATCGGGAGATTATCAGTTACTTGCTCCAGATTTAAGTATTCACTTTCCAGATAACATGATCACCCTAGAAAAATGGCTCCCCGAGAAACCGATGAGCTCTGTTTATTTCGACGGTGAAAAAGAAACATGGATGGTGAAAAGATTCTTGGTTGAACCCAGCAAAGGCTTGGTTCGATTCATAACGGAACACCCGAAGTCGAAATTGGCCGTGGCCACCACGAACCATTTCCCGAATGTGTACATCCGTTTCAACAAGAAATTCAAGCAGGCACAGAATAAAATGGACGAAACTATGAATCTCCCCGACTTTATTTCCATCAAAGGAGTAAAGGCGATTGGAAATAGACTTTCGACATATCCCATTCTTTCGGTTGATTTGCTAGAAGCTGAGGTTGAAAGAGAACAAGAAGCTGACGATGCCATCTTGTCGACAAGACCTCAATCAACTACTCAAATTGAAGACGGAGATGAAACGATTCAACCTTCTTTATTTTAAGTTGAAGTAAACGAACTTAAATCATTGAAAATAAGAACTTAAAATGTTTTGAGTTAAATAATAAAGTAAATAAGAAATGAACGCTCCTCACATCCATCTTTTGATCAATCATTTGCCCATAATTGGATTAATTATCGGTATTTTGGTGGTTATTTTCGGACTTTTGACCAAAAAACAGGTTGTTTCGTCGGTCGGATTGTGGATTACAATGATAGCAGGACTCTCGAGTTATCCTACTATGTATTCAGGAGGGGCTTCCGAGCATTTCTTTGAAGAAAATGAAGGCAAATACTGTGTGAACGAAGATCTAATACATAAGCACGAAGAAGCTGCAGAATTGGCTTTTTGGCCATGTATCGTTACAGGTGTATTTGCTGGAATTGCTTTGTTTGGACACAGGAAAGGTCACAAACACATCAAAAAAGCCGAGATTTTAGTTGTTTTTGTCGGAATTATAGCAATTATACTAGTTGGAAAAGCCGGATTAACAGGAGGACAAATTCGTCATCCAGAAATTTCAAGCTGTTGCTCAGCTGAGGGATCTGGAGAATCGTGCAAAGGAATGGCGGGTCACGAAGGCTGCACGGGAATGTCTGGACACGAAGGTTGCACATATATGAAGTCAGAGAAATGCACAGCGAATTGTACTCCAGGTTGTAAACACGACGGAACTGATGCTTGCTGCAAAGGAGTTACAACTTTACAACAGAAAGCCTGTTGCAAGAAAGATTTAAAGGAATCTGAACACTCAGAGGAAGAGCATTAAACTATAGCTTAACCTGGATTTATAGATACTCGGAAGAATCCGAGTTTTTTAATGCGCTGATATCCAATTTACAACATATTTATCAGACACATAATTTACATTATGTAAACTAGCTAAATCTGTTTCTTATCCTCGCTTAACCAATCTTACCCTTTCTTACCATATATCCAAATCTACCCTTTTCTTACCCTTTCTTAAATTCTCACTAAAACGTCTCCATTCTTAACTTCTCTCACTG
>JBIKVX010000198.1:0-4072 GCA_044356625.1 Flavobacteriales bacterium
TCTTCCTGCACCAACAATGAGCAATTGAATTCCTTCCAAATATTGAAACGCTTCCACCAACTCCATTCCACCCCGATCGGGATCTATGTATGCCCCTTGAAGCACGACGGTCTTTATTTCAAAAAACTCCTCTCTTTCGCTTTCATCTTCCACCAAAATGGGCATGTTGCGTTGAACTAAAACTTCGCGATTGTATTTCTTTCGATAGATGGAAGCAATGCTTTCATTCACCGTAACAAAAAGATCTACATGCGGAATGCATCGTTCTTCAATGCGGGTCCAAATAGCTTTAATTCGCTGTCTTCCGGTTAATCCTTCCGCCTCTGTAAAATACTCGTGCGAATCGTAAATGACTTTTGTGCCGCGAAGCTTCTTCATCAAAACCGCGGGCCACAAGACGTCGAGGTCATTCGCCCAAATAATTTCAGTTTTATGGAAAAGCAAATAGAAGAACATGCGTACGTTCAACATGAAATAGAACAAAGGTCCTTTGCTAAAAAAGACATTCAGTCTTTGTGTTGAATAATTGCGTTGAAGCGATGTGCTTCCAGATTTAAGAACGCCAACCAGACGTACTTCCCAATTTTTATGTTGAAGGGAATCGCAAATCTTGCTTACTCGTTGATCGTATGTCAGATCATTCGAGACGAGGACTGCAACTCGCATAGCTTTATACCATCATGTTGTTTCGGAACTTACGAAGGACTTCCTTTGTGTAAAGAGGGAAATCTGCATTCATCATCCATCCGAAATACCCCGGCTCGCGCGTTAGAACGTCTGCTACCTTCACTCCCTTGTGCTTTCCGAATCCGAATACCATATCTCCTTCTTCGTTGTATTGAAGGTTACCAATAAGGTCAGCACGTTTTCCGTAACTGCTCAATGCTTCAATCTCTTCAATGGTCGTTGGAAGAGCTCGCTCATCGTCCTTGTACTTTTCATACATACCTTTGAACACTTCGTAAGTGGCTTGGGTATCTATAAGCGCAGCGTGAGCGTTTTCTAATGTTCCTCCGGTATAATACTTAAAAGCGGCCGATAAATTCCTTGGCTCTAGCTTGTGAAAGAGTATTTGTACATCTACGGTATTTCTTCCATCCAAGGTGAACGGAATACCCACACGAAGGAACTCTTCAGCAAGCAATGGAATATCGAACTTGTTGCTGTTATATCCCGCCAAGTCGCATCCTTCAATGAAATCACTCAACATGGGAGCGCAATCTGAAAACAGCGGAGCGCCTTTCACATCTGCATCGTATATTCCATGAACCAAAGAAGATTCAATGGGAATAGGCATTCCTGGGTTGATTAAAAACTTGGTGTCTTTAAATTCTGGAATAGTCTCAAGAGATTGGTCCGGAAAAACTTTTACAAAAGCAATTTCTACGATGCGATCTTTCGCAACGTCGGTCCCGGTGGTTTCCAGGTCAAGAAAAACCAACGGTCTCTTTAAGTGAAGCATGTAATAATTTATTGAACCTTAACTTTGATGTATTGGTGCTTCTCGTATTCAGTGCGATTCGCAACGGCATCGTTTTCAAACTTTTTACCTTGAACAACATTTACAGGTGCAGCGAATTTGAAGTCAACATTTTCAAGGTACCCATTCTTTAAAAGAGCCTTTGTCAATGCCGCCTGAGCATTAACCGAACGCTCGTTTGAAAGGATTTCGTTTGTCTTGCTGCTTACCGTAGGAACATAAGAGGCACTACCTTCAATTGTGATTGTAACAAATGCTTTTTGATCAATCACCTTCTGACAATTACCTATGAATTCTACAAACTCTTTTTCTTCGATTGAAAAATCACTTTTACCATAAAGGAAATAATGCGAGTATTCGGCATAGGTCTTATCCGCATCAATTTTTGTTTGAATCGGCTTTTCCGGATTGAATACAATCTCTTCCTTTTTAATTAACTGAATTTCTCGTGTGTAGTCATGCTTTTCTCCATCACAAGGCACCGATAATGATTCGCTCTTCAGCTTCTCTGTTCCATTCAAATAATCAATCGAATAAGTAGAACAAGGTTGAAGAACAGCTAAAAATTCACCGTTGTCATTCTTAGCTAAAGATTCTTGTTTTTCGTTAATCTTGGTATTTAATATAACCACTTTCAAACCTTCCTTCGGCAAATCCGTTCCCTTCGCTGGTTTGAAAACGCCTTTCAAGCTTGCCAATTGGTCTCCCTTTTTAACGGGCATCAAGACTTCATAAATATCTAAATCACCCAATCCACCATCTCTTCTTGAGCTATAAAAAGCACGCTTCCCGTCTGCCATTGGTTGGAAGAATATATCATCATCCACCGTATTCAATGGGTAACCCATATTCTCAGGCGCTCCCCACGTTCCATCAGGCAAACGCTCACTTACAAATAGATCGAATCCACCCATCGTTGAATGTCCTTTCGATGCGAAGTATAAATACTTCCCGTCTGGACTTAAAAATGGAGCATCTTCTTCGTAAATCGTATTAATAACATTTCCTAGATTTTGAGCCAATGCCCAAGAACCGTTAGAGTTTCTGTCACATCTGTAAATGTCGCGTTGGCCCTTACCATTAGGACGATCTGACACAAAATACAATTCATTTCCATTAGCAGAAATAGTACAATGCGTTTCCCAATACTTCGAATTAATATCAGACGATAATTTCACCGGAGCATTCCATGTTTCACCCAAAAGAGTCGAATACATTACTTGACCATCGCCAAGACTATCCTTATAAATGAACAACGTGTTTCCATCTGGAGAAACAGAAATAGTCGCATCATGATCATCCGAATTCAAATTCAACAATTCCGGCTGCGCCCATTTTCCATCTCTTCCTTTAAAGGAAACGTAGATATCATCACGGTATTTGTCAGTTATAAAGTCTCTGATTTTCGCGTTCGTTGAATCTGGTCTAAGTCTTCTGCTCGTGAAGAAAATGCTGCTCTCATCAAATGAAAGTACTGGACCAAAATCAGCAAAAACACCGTTAATAGTCGGGCCTGCATTTGTGATAGTATATTTCTTAGGACTAGCAACCTGAAGTTTAGCAAACTCGTTAATTTGTATTGCTCGATCAATTTGAGCAGCTAATTTGTGGTTTTTATTAATCTGACTCTTCATGAGCTCAAGGCTTTCCGAAGAATCATCAAACTTCATATTCAAGTGTTGTGCAATGGCCAAATAGAACAGAGCCTCTACTGGAGCGGCTTTCTCGTTTGGATCGAATGGGTCATAGCCTGAATTCATTTTTTTCGAGGTAGCTTTTTCCAAATACTTCAAAGCTTCAACCTTATTGGTTTCTGTTTGCAGAAGGCAGTAGCCTAATTTGTAATTTACATTGATGTTTTCAGCATCCATAGCCAAAACATTTCTCCACTCATTTGATGCTTGATCCCAAAATTTTTCTTCCATTAATTTATTAGCTTCCGCAAAAGCTGCATTAAATTCTGGATTACCAACCATCGAAGAGGCGTGTGCACTGCTGAAAGCAGACAACACGACGATCAAAAGGGAAAAGAAACGAGTTTTCATAGGTTTACTTTTTTTCAAAAATTATATTTCACGATTTACATCCCATTCTTCCAAATAATCTGCAACGCGGCGAACAAAACGTCCTCCTAATGCGCCATCAACTATTCGGTGATCGTATGAATGTGACAAAAACATCATGTGGCGAATGGCTATGGCATCTCCCTGAGGAGTTTCTATAACAGCCGGCTTCTTGCGAATTGCGCCTACGGCTAATATAGCAACTTGCGGCTGATTAATAATGGGCGTACCCATTACATTTCCAAATGAACCAACGTTGGTCAAGGTATATGTTCCACCTTGAATTTCATCTGGAGTCAATTTATTTGCACGAGCACGCTCGGCCAAGTCATTTACTTTTTTCGCAATACCCACTAAATTCAACTGGTCTGCATTCTTAATTACGGGAACAATTAAGTTTCCTGAAGGCAAAGCCGCAGCCATTCCAATGTTAATATCACCGCGCATGATAATATTATTTCCATCTACGCTGGCATTCACACCAGGGAAATCACGAATAGCTTTCGCTACAGCTTCGATAAAAATTGGG
>JBIKVX010000200.1:0-4056 GCA_044356625.1 Flavobacteriales bacterium
GGAATTATTGTCACCTCTAACTTCCTCACACAATTCGAAATCTGACTTCGCACCCAATAAAAATACATGATGCTTTTTCGATAATTCTTTTACGAGTTGAATGAAATTCGCCTTGGGCCATTGTTTGGTGAACCAAACGGAAGATGGAGCCAAGCACACATAAGGTTTGCTCTTAAATTCTGCAACCGTTTCAAAATTCTTAACGGAAGGAAACAATCGCGGGGGGAAATCACCTGGAACAAATTCTCGAAGCAATTCTAAATTTCGATTCACCTCGTGCAATCCATTGTTCACTTCGTGTTTGAACTTCGAAGTAAAACAAAATGAAAATGGATTTTCTTGAAATCCAATTTTCTGCAAAGCACCGCTTCTCCAAGTAAGGAATCCGGTTGAAGCAAAGCGCTGCAAATTGATAACACAATCGAATTTCTCTTTTCGAATTGTATTTCCCAATTGAACTAAATTCCGAAGTTTATTTTGTTGCTTGTTCCAAATCCAAACGCGATCAATGAACGGATTGTTTTCCAACAAAGACTCGTTTCCCTTTCGAACTAAAAAATGCACCTCCACGTTATCCAATTGCGCCAATGCCTCAGCCATTGGGGTTGCTAACACCACATCGCCAATGAACGCTGTTTGAATAATAAGGAACTTCATACTTATTCGTTCGCCAAAATACTTATCACAACTTTTGTGGGAATATAAGTCCTTGATATACCATCAAAGAGATCTTCAATCACATAAGCCGCTTGCACTTCGTGATTCAAAAAAAACGATGGATCAGCTAGAATATCATCTGCACTATCGAACCACTTCAGCCAAAGTAATTTTTCTTCATTCCCTTTTGAATTAATAATTATGAAACGTTGCGCTCCACCCTCTTCTCGAACATATTTGCCTTCGACTACTATAACATCCGTATCTAAATAGCCAGCGTCGTACTCGGCCTCCGTAGCGTCTATATCAAACTCCTCCGTCAACTCTTCTTCAGTCGAATTATTTCTTGCTATAATCAAAGACAGCTCTATGAATTTCGGGCAGACAGCAGCTAACTTTTTCGCAACTTCAATTCCTATTTGATAACCGCTTTCTTCATTGAATTCCTTCAACTTCATTTCCTTCATCAAGGCATCCTTATTTTCCAAGATAGAAGGAGCTATGCATTTTCCGAGCATTAGCTCGGCATCCATAGAGGTCATTTGGTTATTGATCTCTGATGTGTTGATGCAATCACAAGCGGCATTAGCAACTTTATCGATTGTTGATTTCTGCGCCAAAATTGCAAACGCTTGCGTCGCAACGAATAACGTGATAAAAATTCTTTTCATTGTAACTTGAAGTTAAACGGCAACATTATGCTCGCGCAATGCCGCGTTGAGTGAGGTTTTCAAATCGGTACTTTCTTTTCTTTTGCCGATGATCAATGCGCAAGGCACTTGGTATTCTCCAGCAGGAAACTGTTTCGGATAACTTCCTGGAATAACCACAGAACGTTCCGGAACTTCACCAATATAAATAACCGGTTCGTTTCCTGTTACATCAATAATTTTCGTTGATTGTGTAAGAACCACATTCGCGCCAAGGACTGCTTCCTTTCTCACTCTTACACCTTCTACCACAATACAACGAGAACCAATGAAACAATCGTCTTCAATAATTACAGGCGCGGCTTGAACAGGTTCTAACACTCCACCTATTCCAACACCACCGCTGAGGTGAACGTTCTTTCCGATTTGAGCGCATGAACCCACCGTTGCCCAGGTGTCCACCATCGTTCCGGCGCCTACATAAGCGCCTATGTTCACATACGAAGGCATCATAATAACGCCTGCTTCCAAATGTGCACCGTAACGCGCAACAGCGTGAGGAACTACACGAACGCCTTGAGCTGCGTAGTCTTTTTTCAACTCCATTTTGTCGTGAAATTCGAACGGACCTACTTCAATGGTTTTCATTTCTTGAATAGGGAAATATAAGATCACAGCTTTCTTCACCCAATCGTTTACCTGCCAATTGCCATTTTCCAAGGGTTCGGCAACACGCAACTTCCCTTTATCCAAGGCCTCTATAATTCCCCGAATGGCCATTCGGGTATCTTCACTCTTCAACAATTCTCTGTTCTCCCAAGCTAATTCTATGGACTCTTTATGCTGTAACATGCTTTTGCTATAATTTCGTCAAAAATAAGCGAAAACATGTCAAAGGCCTTGGGAATAGATTACGGTGAAAAAAGAACAGGGCTTGCCATTACAGACACTCTTCGGATAGTGGCTTCTCCTTTGGAAACAATTCCAACTGACAAACTAAAAGCGCATTTGATTCAACTTGTTCCGAAAGAAAAAATAACCACGTTGGTATTGGGAGAAGCGCGTCATGCCGACGATACAGAAGCTCCGATTACAATAAAGCAGAATGAATTTGCAGATTGGTTGAGAAAACAATTTCCACTGATTGAATTGGTTCGTATTGACGAGAGAAACACCAGCCAACTTGCCGCTGAAGCGCTTTACCAAGGCGGCATGCGCAAAAGCCAACGTCAGAAAAAAGAAAATCTCGACAAGGTCAGCGCTGCGATTATCCTGCAATTATACTTGAATGCTTGAACGGATCTAACTCTAGAAGCATTTCTTTCAAATCCTTCCAACCTACAATTTCTGCTGCATACAAAAGTGAAAAGACACGTTCCTGTTGAATGTGATTGGGATGCACAAACGCAAAAAACTTTTCCAATTGACTGAACTTAACTTCTTCCTTAGACTTCAGCGCCTTTTTAATTTTCTGTTCAATGGTATTCCATTGGTCGAGTTGTCTTTTTTCTTCTGCACTCACCCAACCGACTAAAGAGGCATCAATTCCAACTACATATTCCTTCAATTGAGCAAAGAGTTCTTGGGTAGATATAGATTCTTTATCGAACGACTTACCATTCATTCTACCCAACATTTTCTTCTGTGCTTCGTGTAATTTTTCTTGAACCAATTCAGTAATGTCTAATCCATTTTTCGCTACAAATTCTATATCTCTCTTCCGAACAAGAACCATTGAAATCCGGTGAACTAAAAGTGGCATTTGAAGATTCGCTGCTAGAAAAGCTTTCTTCAATTGAAGCCAGTAACCCAATTCTGAAGGACCTCCGATGTAGGCAATGTTTGGAAGTATCATTTCTTGGTAAAGCGGACGCAGCAACACATTCGGACTCAATGCAAATGGAATTTCGCTCAACTCCAACTTAGTGAAGTACCTATCGCCATCACTCGTTTGAAATTGCTCACCGTTTTTATCGATGCGCTTTCGGATTTTCAACTCACCGTTTTCCTTCAACCAAAATAAATTAAATTCTCTCGGTTGAATATTCGGATTGTGTCCCGAATTCTCCAAAGCAGCATTTGTTTTCGACACCTCAGAAAAAATAAATTGATCTTGAATTTCCTTTTCAAAAAGCGTCGAAGCTAATTTCTTTAAATCACTGTCATTTCCATCAATACATACAACACCATACTCACCTAGTAATTCATTTACCCAGAAGCGGGTTGCTTCGGCAAAATTATTTTTCGAATAAGCTTGAATGAATAACTCACTCAATCCAATTTCATTAAACTTCCCTTCTTCCTTTTTCTCATTCATCCAACGAAGAAAATCTTCTGTTGGAAGCTCGCCTGCAATTCCTTCAAACTCCGTCGCTGGTTCAATCTTCTCATTGCCCCAATGAAAGTGGCGAATTTCTTCAATATCATGATCTTCAGTCGCCATCCAATAAATAGGAACGAAATGAAATTCCGTTTGAGACGCATTCAACTCTTGTGTAATTCGAATGGCCGTGAATAATTTGTAAATTAAATAAAGCGGACCACCTGCAGAACATATCTGATGTCCAGTTACAACCGTGAACGTATTTTCTGAACGAAGCAACTCAATATTCTTTTGCAAATTCTGAGACAATACGAGCGGCTGATATTGCTGAATTAATTGGGTCAATAAAGGACTCCTTTTCTCATTTGAAAATAATCTATTGCGTGCAGCAGTAATACAATTTTCTTTAGTGAAAAAATCCGAAAT
>JBIKVX010000267.1:0-2810 GCA_044356625.1 Flavobacteriales bacterium
GTTAATTCAGTGGAACCATTCTTTATCTATAATTATTACAATGTAGATCCCCTGTGGCGAGCAGAGGACAAGGGCAATCGTATTTTACTTTTAGAGCCTTCTGTTTTTGAAAAATATCCTGTGTCGAAGAAGTGCATTGATTTTTGTATTGCCTTAGCGAAAGAGAATATTCCACATATCCAGATATACGTTGGTGAATTCTGGGAGCTTCAGCCATTGAGTAATTCAATTTTTTATTTCAAGGAGCATCCGCTCAATAATTACGTTGGACATGAAGACTCAAGAGATTGGATGTCAGATGTGAAAGGTGAGTTTGGTTCATTCTTTTCTTATTGGAAAAAAGTGAAAAAACAATTGGTATGAAGAAAAGTAATCTGCCTTCTAAAATTTGTGTGGTGTGCAACCTTCCGTTTAATTGGCGGAAGAAATGGGAGAAGAATTGGGAAGAAGTGAAGTACTGCAGTGAGCGTTGTAGAAGATCGAAACCAAAGTCGTGAGAAGTTTAAACGAGGTTTAATTTGCCTTCGATTCAATTTCTTTTTTATCATTCAACTCGAATTTATAAATCGTTTTTCCGAGCTCTTGCAGAAATGGAAATCCAACCGTTTCATATTGGTATCCGCCGTTTCCAACAACTTCAGAAGAGTTTGTATAGATTACAGCTGAAAGGAAAAATTCAACGTTGTTCTGAGTGTCTTGAAAGTAACTGATGTCAGATAGAAATCCGTATGATTGTCCAACGATGTTGTAAACCTTTAAATTCGGATTTCGGAAAACGTTTTTTTGTGCCCCGTAATAGAGGTAATTGGTCATGAACTCGTTGTATGCGGGATTTGTGACAATTGGAATTATTTCACTTTCCTGCGGAGATGATGATAAACACTTTAAAAGGAAATTTCTGTCATCAGCTGAAAGCGAGAAGGTCAATTTACTTGTTTCGGGATAGACCAAAGAAATAAGCAGGTCATGCATATCTTGAAGTGGGAAGCAATTGCTTTTTGAAAAGTCTTTGGGAGTATTGATCGTTTTTCCTTTCGCGTAGTGCGCTTTTCCAATTTTCATATTTGCAAAGGGAGGCGTGATTTTTTTTGAAAAGAATGCTGGAGGCTGAGAATAGATCAGTTCATTCGAATCGTTGTAAAACTTGAAAGAATTTGTATGTCTGTTTTCAGTGCTGTCGCAAGAAGAAAATCTGGAAATAATGCGCGCGTTATTGAAGCCTAATTCGGAAAGTCGTTGTTCACAATAGCCAGGGTTTACAAATTCGAAAAGTCTATTGTACGATTCATTGTCGCTAACAACCAAGGCTTTGGTAATGTAGTTTTTTATGGAGGGTTTTAGATCGTTACTCAGGAGGTCTTCGGTTATCGCTTTTTGACACGTGTAATTGCTGTCAATGGAGAGTTTGCTTTCAAGTGATACACCCATTGATTTTAGACCATTCATTTTTTCAATTGCGAAAATGCTCAATGGCAGCTTCACAAGGCTAGCAGGGTAGAAGTAGCTCTTTTCATTGACATTGAAGGAATAATGCGTTAACACAATTTCATCTTTTGGGTCTTTGCTAATTCTTGAATAAATGATCTGTGTTCGAAATTTGTCTTTTTTCTCAATTACGGGTTGAAGAGCGCTGTTGTTTCCAAGAATACTATCAAGTAGAGTGGATTGTGTTTTTCCGTTGGAACCCTGAGCCCATCCGGATTGTGTGCCAATGAATAACAGCAGGTTAAAAATTACGAGCGTTGTTCTTTGCAGCACGTCGATTGAATTAATGTTTAATAAAGACCATTTGGTTTTGTCTGTTTTGACCTCCCCAGTGGTAACCCAGTGAAAACTTCAAAGGGCCTTGATACTTGGTTCCTTGGTATGCGGATAGCAAGTCGTTTTGAAACAGATTCTCGCTAAAGTCTTTCACAGGAAGAACATAAGATCCAAATAGTTCGGCTTTCCATTTGCCTGGCTCGAAATGTTTGAAGGGAATACCCGTGTCATCCTGAACAAGAAATTTTGATTTGTCCAGTATGAAATCGCGAATTAGTCTGAAACTATCGTAGTGAAGTAAGTACGATGCTGATTTTACGAAACTATTGCAGTTGTATGGAATGGTGTTACTTAAGAATGTGAGGTTGTTTGGTTTAGACTCAAAACCCTTGTCCGAGATATCGCAAGATAAATAAGTGATTCTTTTAGTTTTTCTGGTGACTTTGTGTCGAACTGAAATTACCACGGCCGATGGTTTTCCTTTTGTTAAGTCCGCGTCTATGGCAACTCCAGTCTCATCTATATTCATGTAATTCAGAGACAGAACTTCGTGATTTGTTCTTGAAACTGCCCAAAGAATAAGCGGAAGCATACCGTTAACTTGCGTGTCTACTTTTGTGTCTGTAGACATGTTTTTGGTAATAAAATAACTTTTGCTGTATATGTCTCGAAGGACAAAATCAACATCTTGCAAATAGCTCAAAACAGCCTCGGTGTTTTTATCCAATAAATTAGGAACAGACCCAACATCTTCTCGGGCAACCAGGAGATACTCATCTGCATTTGGATAAAGCCAATTTAAATGAATGAAATCTCCTCCAGAAAAAGGGTAGAATGCAAATGAAGAATCTGCAATGTTATTTCTTTCAAGATTGGTTTTGTTCCATTCCATTAAAGGCATAAGGCGATTGCCTTCAATGCGTTTTGTTTTTGAATTCACATTTTTAGAGTAGGGCTTAAGTTTATTTGCATCCCACTTTTTGTTGTAAGAAAGCAACGTGTCATTTCCCCCAATTAATTGCGTTAAGTTATTGTGAAAAGTATCTACC
>JBIKVX010000201.1:0-4046 GCA_044356625.1 Flavobacteriales bacterium
TGTTTCGCCGCTATTGCTCTTAAACATACCCTTTCGAGCATCGAAATCAACGTCTGCACTTACATTGTCTGTTTTAAAAGCAAGTCCAACGGCTTCAGCACTTGATTTGAGCTGGAATTGGGCGGTATCAGCAAGTATTTTTCTGTTTTTAAGTTTGAAGTTTTTTGAAGATAACTTAGCTCCAACGAAATCAGCGGATCCATTGCCGCTCATGCCCGTTGGCTCGAGTCTCATCGTACCATTGAATACCGCTTCCTTAGAGAAACAATCCAGAGGAATTTCTTTTGTAGTGACATCCAATTTATTCTTTTGAGGCATATATGACAATTCGACTTTACTCGATTTGGCGTCAGGTACATTCGCTTTCTTATTGCTTTCGTTAGAAAAAGTTGATGCGGTGCCAAAAACTTCTGTTGGGATATATGTAAATGATTCAGAAGTTGAGGTGGAGGTTAAGTAATTTAATTTCCCCTTTCCTTTTAGACCAGAATTGTTCAATGTAATATCACCAATTGTTGTGGATCTTGAATCATATGCAGGATAACCGGTTTCACCCGTTTTGACTTGAAATCCCAAACTGAAGTCATCCATAAGAACAAGTGGTTCTTTGATATCGGGAAAGATGCCCCCGCTGACCAGTGTGCCTGTGAATTTCAAATTGCTATTTTTGAAATTGTCCAATGAGTCTAAGACGAAAGGATCAACTTCATAATAGAAGCCATCTTTTTTATAGGCACCTTTTTGAATGGTATACTGATTCCAATAAACATTGGAACTTCTATTGCAAGTGAGTATAGGATATGTGGGGTAGTCCTTACTGTGGTAACCACTCTTATTTGTGGGGTGATCGACTTCTAAAGTGCCAGATAAACCTGCGAGAACATTCTTGATTCTTATTTTTGGATAATTTCCCATATTATCTGGAATGCCGTTTAAGTCATCAACAAAAATGACGCATGAATCAACCTCAGTCATTTCGAATTTAAATTGATCATAGATGAAATTGTAATTGGCTCCAAGTAATTCAAAGTTTCCTGTATTTAATCTTCCGCTAAAACTGAAATCTCGGTCTTTGTGCAATAGTATTTCCCCGTTGTTTGGATAAATAAAAACTTGCTGTGAGTCGCTCAATAAAACGGAGTTAACACCTTTAATTAATAAGTCTCTATCTAAAAGACTTAAACGAGCATTTTCTGCTCGATTAACTTCTGAAATGAACTGAATGGCATCATAGTCAGCTCTTCCTTTAATGTCTTCGATGTGTTTGTACAATTTGTTGAGAAGCTCGATGTCTCGCGTCTCCATATCATAATGAATATATCCTTTGTTGGTAAGGTCAATTAAAATTGGAATCCATTGTTCTACACCTGTGTGGGCTTGTTTTGCAAAGTCAATTGCATTGAAGGAATTCGACTGCATAGCATCTCCAGTTCTCTTTAAAATATAGACTGGGTGGTCGGATGAAATACCGGCTAGGGTCGAAAATCGTTTTTTCTTGAAATAATCAATTGACTCAAAGTCTGCGAAACCTCCGGGTGTAACACCGAAAGATCCGAAACTCATAAACGGAGCATCAATATTCCATTTTAACGTTTCGAAGTACATTTCAACTTCGTGAAAAGTATTCTCAAATGGGGAAGGCGAAATTCCTTCTTCCGTTCGAGAGAGTTCCAAGTCCCTTGTTTTTTTTACGAAGAGAAAGAACAAATCCGGATGACAAATGCTGTCTGAGTCCAATCTTATTTTAATTGAAGTATTCGACCCTTTAATTCGGTCTGGACGTATTTCAAATCGAAGACTCTGAGCTATGAGTAGAGGCTTTTTTTCTCTGAAAAAAGTAATTTGAGCAGGCTCTTCGGCTGTGCCTGTTCCCTCCAGCTTTTTACCAGACATTTTAAACCCTCCTTCATAATCAACATTTGGAACAATATTTTTTATTTCAAGACGTCTGAAGTAAGATTCAAACATTGGGTAATCCGTATTATCCTCATTTTTATTAGACATTAGCCTTTCAGATAATTTTCCTTGAAGCGGCTGGTCGAAGAATTCATTATAGAACAACACGCTGTCAATAGCGTATCTACTTTCTTTAATCCGAATACTGTATTTCCCGAATGTTGCATATGTTTTAGTTGGGTCGTATCCCGCTCGCTGCCACGTGACCTTTCCTTTATTCCCTTGAAATTTTTCAAGGGTTGGGAAATAGCTTCCGTTGGTTTCGTAAACAACGGTGCTATCGCCACGGCTATAACATTTTAAAGTTAGAGAGGGGAATACGATACTAGGCAAGGAGTCAAAAGCAAAAGAATAATTGAGATTGTCCGTTTTCCATGCAATAGACTCTGTTTTGTAAAACGTTAGATCTCTAAATAGTCCAATACTCGATTCAACATACTCACCTCCGAATTTTTTATTTTTTTTATCACTGTAGATTCGAATAACAATATCATTCCAAGCCAATAATTCTGCTTCAGATTTTTGCGAGTTAGGAAATAAAACAAATGCTTGAACGTAATTTTCAAAATCCGGAAAAACTTTAGATTTCGAGTCCAAAAACAAGGTTATGGTCTCTCTGAATTTTATTTTTTGGTCTGTTGTATATGCATTGCCCTCCAGCCACATAGGCGCGAGAGTTTTGTCAATAAGTTGCTTTCCACTATCTTTTTTATAGTCTTCGAATAATTTCGTGAGAAATGAAAGCATTTTTTCATCTCCTTCAGGAAGTTTTTCATTCTTTTGGGCAGCAACACCCAAACTTAAAAAAACGCTAAAAAAAATCAGGATTAAATTCTTCATTGATCAATGGCTAGTTTCAATACAAGGTTAACGCATTTTTTCCTCAAATCATTTTGTGAACGCTTCGAAAAAGGCGGATATTTTCAACAACAGGCCTCCTGATTATCGTGCCAAGTTCGTAGCAGACTTCGTACCTTTGCAACCTAATCACTTTTGCAATGAACAAAGAGGTATTTATCGTTTCAGCCGTGCGCACTCCAATGGGAAGTTTCGGCGGATCATTAGCTAGCGTTTCAGCTACACAATTGGGTGCTACTGCAATTAAAGGAGCACTAAGTAAGATTAACTTGAACCCGGAAGAAGTTCAAGAGGTAATCATGGGTTCTGTTCTTCAAGCCAATCTTGGACAAGCACCTGCGCGTCAGGCTGCTAAATTTGCAGGACTTTCAGACAACGTGCAATGCACCACTGTGAATAAAGTATGCGCTTCAGGAATGAAGGCAATCATGATGGCTGCGCAAAGCATTCAATGCGGAGATGCAGATGTGGTGGTTGCAGGTGGTATGGAAAGCATGAGCCGCGTTCCTTTCTATTCAGAGAATTTGCGTTGGGGAAATAAATACGGTAACGTGACTTTGATAGACGGTTTAGCTAAAGACGGATTGACTGATGTTTATCACAATTACCCGATGGGAAATGCAGCTGAGCTTTGCGCGAAAGAGTGCAACATCTCTCGCGAAGCACAAGACGAATTCGCTATTGAATCATATAAGCGTTCAGCCGCTGCTTGGGCATCTGGACAATACGCAAATGAAATTGTTCCTGTTGAAGTTGTTGGAAGAAAAGGCGATGTTGTTTTTTTCTCGGAAGACGAAGAATACAAGAACGTAAGCTTCGATAAAATCCCAGGATTGCGTCCGGTATTCGCGAAAGACGGCACTGTTACCGCTGCGAACGCTTCAACCATGAACGACGGAGCGGCTGCTTTAATCTTAATGAGCAGAGAGAAAATGGAAGCGTTGGGTCTTACTCCATTGGCAAAGCTTACGGGTTACGCAGATGCAGAGCAGGCTCCCGAGTGGTTCACCACAACACCTTCATTGGCTTTGCCGAAAGCAGCGGCAAAAGCAGGTGTGAAAGTGGAAGATTTAGATTTGATTGAATTGAACGAAGCGTTCAGTGTTGTTGGAATTGTGAATACACAAAAAATGAATTTAGATCCAGCGAAGGTGAACGTGAACGGCGGTGCTGTTTCGTTAGGGCACCCACTTGGATGCAGCGGAGCACGGATTGTTGTTTCGTTGGTTCAT
>JBIKVX010000086.1:0-7540 GCA_044356625.1 Flavobacteriales bacterium
TCGTCCTGCAAAACTTTCTCCAGTTACCGCATTTGCTCCTGGATTCGACGGAAAGAACGATGTATTCGATGTGTTGTACAACGCCCGCAACGTAAGCGAAACGGTTAATTTCAAAATCACGGATGTTAACGGCAGATTGGTTTATCAAACGGGTGGACAATCGGTTTGGGATGGAAAAAATTCAAATGCTGAATTATGTCAACCCGGAAATTACTATTGGTTGCTAGAATACAAAGACCGTCAAGGCAACTTGAAATCTCAGGCAGGGTCTATTCGCATCTTCGCCGAATAAAAGACTTATAAACATACGCCTTCGTTCTCAATTCTTCTTCGCATTTTTGGAGAATGGCAAAGATTAAAACTTCTTTTTTCTGTCAAGGTTGTGGTGCACAAAGTCCCAAGTGGTTGGGTAAATGCCCTTCCTGCAACGAATGGAATACAATAGTGGAAGAAGTGGTGAACCGCGAATCAAACACTTCGAAAATCCGCATCAAACCCAACGCACAACCGAAATCTATTTCAGATATAGAAATTGAAGAGCGCAAACGTTTTCCATTAATAGACGGAGAATTAAACAGAGTTTTAGGAGGAGGAATTGTTCCAGGATCACTGATTCTTTTCGGAGGAGAACCAGGAATTGGAAAGTCTACCTTGCTTTTGCAAATGGCCCTTCAACAATTAAACTTCACGGTCTTGTATGTCTCGGGTGAAGAGAGTGAAGAGCAAATTCAAATGCGCGCGCAACGTCTCGGATTCGACAATCCGCGTTGCATGGTGCTTATGGAAACTTCCGTCGATCAAATCCTTCATCATTTGAATGAAGTGAAACCAAACATTGTAGTCATCGATTCCATTCAAACCTTGCAAAGCGAAAGTGTAGAAAGCGCGCCAGGCAGCGTTTCTCAAGTGCGTGAATGCACCTTGCAATTGATGAAGTATGCGAAGGAAACGCATACTCCAATATTCTTAATCGGACACATTACGAAGGAAGGAAGCCTCGCTGGTCCGAAAGTGTTGGAGCACATGGTTGATACTGTTTTGCAGTTTGAAGGAGATCGTCACCACATCTATCGCATTTTACGTTGTCACAAAAACCGTTTCGGTTCAACGCATGAATTGGGTATTTATGAAATGTTAGGTTCTGGATTGAAGGCGGTAGAAAATCCGAGCGATATTCTTATCGATTCAAGCACCGAGCATCTCAGCGGATCGGCCATTGCGGCTGCAATGGAAGGCGCTAGGCCCATGATGATGGAAATACAGGCGCTCGTTAGCACAGCAGTCTATGGAACGCCTCAACGCAGCACTACAGGATTTGATTTACGAAGATTGAATATGTTGCTTGCTGTTTTGGAAAAGCGCTGCGGTTTCCGTTTAGGAATGAAAGATGTGTTTTTGAATATCGCAGGCGGAATCAAAATCGAGGATCCCGCTTTGGATCTTGCGGTTATTTCTGCGATTCTTTCAAGCAACGAAGACATTGCCATTACGCGAAAGGCTTGTTTCTGTGGGGAAGTAGGATTGAGTGGTGAAATTCGTCCGGTTTCAAGATTAGATCAACGCATTCAAGAAGCAGCGAAATTGGGATTCGAAAAAATCTACGTTTCTTCCTTCAATAAAATCCAAGCTTCAGCTGCAATTCAAATTATTAAGGTTGGAAAAGTAGAGGAACTCTTTTCAGAAATATTCGCATAAAAAAAGCCTCACCGAAGTGAGGCTTTCTTCAATAAGAAATCTCTTAACAAAACTCTTCGAACATTCCGTTCAGGTGCGCTGCAATCATGTCTGCTGTGCGACCTTCAATGTGGTGACGCTCGATCATGTGCTGCAATGTTCCGTCTTTGAAAAGAGCAATACATGGAGAAGACGGAGGGTAAGGTAACATGAATTTTCTAGCCATGTTAACTGCATCTGCGTCTACGCCTGCAAAAGATGAAACCAATTTCGTTGGTTTTTTTCCTTCTGCTTGAATCGCTTTCTTCACGCCTGGACGCATGCTTCCTGCTGCGCATCCGCACACTGAATTCAAAACCAATAGAACGGTTCCTTCGGTATTAATTGCAGATGACACGAGGTCAGCAGTTGTAGTTTCTTCAAAGCCAATATTTGTTAATTCTGCACGCATAGGTGCTACTAATTCTGGTGGGTACATAATTTATTTTTTTGCAAAGTTACATCAAAGGAACAATCAATTACGTGACCTTGTTCACACGACTTCAACACAAATTTCTTTTGCTTCTTGCAGCGTTCCAATAACGGTGAGTGTTTCGTTGTGAAGCGCACAAAGTGATTTCATTTCATTCAATGAATTTTCATGAAACGTTACAAGCAAACCTCCCGAGGTTTGCGGGTCGCAGAGCACCAACAATTGCTCGCCGTTCAACGGACTAATTTTGGGTTGAATGTTTTGAAAATTCTTTGTTGTGATATCTGGAAAGACGAATTGCGCAGCAGATCTCTTTGCCGATTCTAAAATTGGAATGTCTAAATAGTTCAGCACGGCACTGCAAGCACTCGCTTCGCACAACTCAATCAAGTGTCCCGCTAATCCGAATCCTGTTATATCGGTCATAGCATGAACACCTTCTACCTTCGCGAATTCAGCGCCAATGGAATTCACGTGTTTCATGTGTTGAATGAATTCTGCTTTTTCTTCTTCAGACAACAACCCGCGCTTTCCGCCTGTAGAAGCGATTCCTAGACCAAGGGGTTTCGTAATGGCAATCAAATCTCCAACTTGAGCACCGTTGTTCTGCTTCAAATTTTTAATGGGTGCAATGCCGTTCACCGACAAACCAAAGAATGGTTCCGGACTTTCAACACTGTGTCCGCCTGCAATCTGAATGCCCACGCTGGCGCATGTTTCCTTCGCTCCACGCATAACTTCTCCAGCTACTTCTGCAGGAAGTTTTTCCAAAGGCCAGCCTAAAATAGCCAGGGCCATAATGGGCTTACCGCCCATGGCATAGATGTCTGAAAGTGCGTTGGCAGCCGCAATACAACCGAAGTCGTAGGCGTCGTCTACCATGGGCATGAAGAAGTCGGTGGTTGAAAGCAACGCATCCGTTTCATTCAAGGCATAAGCAGCAGCATCGTCGTTGTTTCCATTTCCAATCAACAGATTTAAATCTACTTGTGAAGCGCCGCAATGGGCAAGTATTTTAGACAGTTCAGCTGGAGCAATCTTGCATCCGCATCCAGATGCTTTGCTGAATTGTGTTAAAGGATAATTCATGACAAGAGTATTTTTTTCGCTGCAATGATTTCTGCAGGTGTTGTGTTTTCAGTTATCGGAACTTGAATGGTTTTCGGTTGAACGGCTTGTTTCAAACGCCCCTGTTCATAGGCCTTGTCGTAGTAATGCATGAGCAATGTCAACCATTCGGTTTTATCACCATTCTCAAGCGCTTCAATGGATTTTTTGTTCGCTTCAAGTCCCATGCGCTTGGTAAGCAATTGCGTTTTTTCAATGAGTTCGTTGCTTGGAAAACAGCCGTAGTTTTCCATTAAAAAATCAAATCTATTTTCGAAGCTTGGTTGAATTTCAACTCGAGGAGCAATGACGATTTTGTCGAACAAAGGATCTGGTATTCTTACTTTTCCAATGAGCCGACTCTCGTTTTCGTACCAAACGGGTTGGTCTTTTTTCAATTCGAAAAATAAAGCGTGTGCTAATTTATTTTCGAAGTGTTCTTGTGTGGGTTGTGCGAGTTGCCCGAGAGCGCCGAAGGCAGAGCCTTTGTGATGAGCGAGTCCTTCCAAATCAATGACCGCTTCACCCACTTCATGCAGACCGAATAAACGTTCGGTTTTTTGTGAGCCGGTTTTTCCTGACATGACAATCAGCTGATGTGGTCGAGTGAATTTCTCTAAACACCAATTGCGGTAGCGCTTGTAGCCGTCTTTCAATCTTAGAACTTCAATGCCTTCTTTCGACAGTAAATCGCTAAAAATTTGACTTCGCATTCCACCGCGTGCGCAATAGACGACTATTTTATTTTCTTTGACGTGTTTTTTTGCTTCAGCAATAAGCTGCTCAAACAAAGGAGATACGAGTTTGTATCCCAGTTCTTCGGCGGAATCTTTTCCTTCTTGTTTGTACGATGTTCCTACGAGAATGCGGTGTTCGTTGTTGAGAATGGGAATGTTAATGGAGCCAATAACATGTCCAGCCTCGAACTCACTTTCACTTCGAACATCAATCCAATTCAATTCAGAGAATGGAAGTTCGTTGTCTTCTAACGGAAAGAGGGTGTGACTCATTTATCTACTAAAATGTAATCAAGGGTTCGTTGATCAATGTTTCCATCTACCACCAGAATTTTAATTTGGTCACCCAATCTAAATTCGTACTTGCGCTTCAGTCCGCGCACAACATACTCTTCAGGAGAGAAGGTGTATTGGTCGCCTGTCATAGTATCCAATGGAATAAGTCCTTCGCAGCGTGTTTCGTTCACTTCCGCATACATACCCCAGTTTGCTAAACCTGAAATAGTAGCTTCGAAAATTTGACCTTTGCGTTCAAGCATGTACTCCACTTGCTTGTACTTGATACTTGCGCGTTCCGCTTCAGCAGCGCGTTTCTCCATAGCTGAAGAGTGCCTGCAATGAAGGGCGTATTCATTTTCATTCACCGGATTTCCTTGATCGAGATAATGCTGCAAAAGTCTATGCACCATCACGTCTGGGAATCTTCGAATGGGTGAAGTGAAGTGTGTGTAGTAATCGAAAGCCAGTCCGAAGTGACCAATGTTCTGTGTGCTGTATTCCGCTTTCGCCATGCTGCGAACAGCCATGGTGCGCACAGAGCCCTCTTCGGGTTGTCCGTCTACCAACTGAATAATACTTTTGATGACGCCCTGTTCTTCCGAAGGATTTGTTTTCGGAAGTTTGTATCCCAGGTGTTTCAAAAAAGTTTTCAATGAAGCAATTTTTTCCGGACTTGGTTCGTCGTGTATGCGATAAACGAATGGAAGTGTAATCCCGTTTTTCGGATGACCTATGAAGTAAGCAACCTCGCGATTTGCAAGCAACATGAAGTCTTCAATCAACTGATTCGAATCTTTCATTTTCTTAATGAAAACGCCAACAGGCTTTCCTTTTTCATCGAGTTGAAATTTCACTTCTTCCGAATTGAAATCAATGCTTCCTGCAGCGTAGCGCTTGGCACGAAGTTTTTTAGCGAGCTGATCGAGGTGAAGAATCTCATCTGCGAAATCTCCGCCTTTTCCTTCAATGCGTTCTTGTGCTTCTTCGTACGTGAATCTTCTATCGGAATGAATGACAGTGCGCCCGAACCAATGGTTAACGACATCTGCGTGTTCATTTATTTCGAAAACAGCACTGAAGCAAAGCTTGTCTTCATTCGGACGAAGCGAGCAAAGGAAGTTTGAAAGCTTCTCAGGAAGCATAGGAATGGTGCGATCTACCAAATAAATACTGGTAGCGCGAAGCGTAGCTTCTTTGTCTATAAGTGAATTCGGTTGAACATAGTGACTCACGTCTGCAATGTGCACACCGACTTCTAAATTTCCGTTTTCTAATTTGTGATACGAAAGTGCGTCATCGAAATCTTTCGCATCGAAAGGATCAATGGTGAAGGTTGGAATGCCGCGCATGTCGCGACGCTTGGCAATTTCTTCTTTTGTTATTTCAGCTGGAATAGCTTCAGCTTCCAGGTGAACACTTTCAGGAAATTCTGTTGGAAGGTCGAACTCTAAAATTATCGCGTTCATTTCTACCAAGTGCGATCCCGGCTGTCCGAGCACTTGTGTCACTTTTCCGATGGGCTTGTGCTCTGGGTTGTCCCACGAAATCATTTCAACCGCTACTTTATCGTTTTGAATAGCACCGTTCAATTCATCTTTAGGAATGAAAAAATCGACATGTATTTTTTTGTCGGAAGGAAGGAAGAAGGCGTGTTCTTTGTAACGTTCGATTGTTCCAACGTATAATTTTTTTCTTCGTTCAACCACACGAATAATTCTACCTGAAGGTCTTCTTTTTCTTGGTATAAGTTGAATTTCGACCAAGTCGCCATGTAAAGCAAATCCGGTACTTCCTTTTTCTATTTCCACATCTACGTCGAGCCCAGGAACGGTGACGTACCCTTTTCCATACCGATTGATTTCAATGTTTCCCAGCACCAAGTTTTTTGGAGTTTCGGCTAAAACATATCTTCCTCTTTCAGTTTCTTTGAGTGTGCCAGAAGAGGCTTCCTCTTGTAAAATTTCGTAGATAAGTGTGCGAACGCCAGCATCTGCAATGCCAAGGGCTGCGCTCACTTGTTTGTGATTCACAGCGGTCTCCGGAGCGCGTTCAAAGAGGTCAATGACTTCCTTTCTTAAGTCGCGTTTAAAATTTCCGAATTTGTTTTTTTTCTTTACCATAATATTCTTCCGAAAGGTAAACATTCAAAAATGAAGTTGTGGGTATTTCCTGTTATTTTTGGAATATGAATAACTCAACGTATGACATGCGCTTGTTTGATCACGATGAATTGAATGTGGTGAAGGCATTGGCGCACGACATTTGGCCGCGTGTGTATGATTACATGATTTCCCAAGAGCAGATCACTTATATGCTTTCGTTGATGTATGATTTAGATCAATTGAAGCAACAGTGGTTGGAAGGGGTGAAGTTTGTTTTGTTGGAAGTGGAGGGTATTCCTCAAGGATTTGCTGCATTCGAGGAAAAAGAGAATTTTGTCTTCCTTCACAAGTTGTATTTGCGTCCGGAAATGCAGGGCAAGGGCTTCGGAAAAAAAATGCTTCAAGTGGTCATTGACTTCGCCAAAGATTCAAAGAAACCGCGCCTAGAACTCACTGTTAATCGCAACAACAAATCGCTTGAATTTTATTTAGGTAACGGATTTGTGATTAAAGAAGAAAAAGATTTCGACATCGGAGGCGGATATTTCATGAACGATTATATCTTATCGCTTGCCGTCATCGCGTAGCGTCATCGCGTAGCGTCATCCGGAACGGTCATCCCCGCAGTGGTCATCACCTTCGGTGTCATCCCCTCGGGTCATCCATATAGTGGTGTTTTGTTAACATTATGTTCATATCCAACCCACAGAGCGGTAGTATTTTCGCTGACGAATAACTTCAACCTAAACTTTCATTTATGAAACAATTTTTATCAAAATTTTCAAATGTATTGAGTTTATTGGTTTGTGTTCTGTTTACAACAACTGTTGCAATGGCTCAAACCAATCCTACTCCGCAGGGCATGCCTTACACGCAGAACTTCAGTGCCTATACAGGTTCTACTACAGCCTATTTGGCGGGATGGCAGGGTTGGACTATTACGGGGTCAACATCCACTGCATTCCCAACTGCAGCTCCAGCTGCGAATCAGCTTCAAGCTGCGGGAACTAACGCCTCAACTTCGGGTAGTGTTTATGATTTTACCGGAAAAATTGGATTTCTAAATACAGGTTCAGCGTTAAAGAGTTTCTGTCTTTCAATAAACACAACGGGTTACACGAACGTTCAAGTTTCATACTTGGCTGCGACTCAAAGAACGCAGGCCGCTG
>JBIKVX010000018.1:0-13997 GCA_044356625.1 Flavobacteriales bacterium
AAAAAAGCAGGTGCTAAAATTGCTTTGTTATGGAAATTAATCTTCGCGTCATTGGTAATGTTAGTTACTGGTTACATCGGAGAAGTTTTAGATCCAGCACAAAGTGTTCTATGGGGTGTAATTTCTGGAGCTGCATATTTCTACATTGCATACTTAATCTGGTTTGGTGAAGTTGCGAAACTTGCTCAAACTGCAGGTCCACAAGTTGCTAAGGCTACTCGTATCCTTGCTTGGTTCGTATTAGTAGGTTGGGCTATCTATCCTTTAGGATACATCTTAGGTACAGATGGTGGTTTATTCGGAATCAAATTAGTTCAGGACAAAGCTCTTGCATTGCACGCTATGGATATCGTTTATAACATCGCTGATGCTATCAACAAAATTGGATTTGGATTAGTTATTTATGCGTTGTCGCGTAAAGAAGACTAAAAAAATATATTCTACTTAAAAATAGAATTTAAGAAGGGTGTAAGTAATAAATACTTACACCCTTTTTTTTACTTGAATAACACTTCAAAGAGTAGATTAGCACCCCCTAAGAGCATGATCGCAGAAGAACATTACGATTACATATTTGCTGGAAAAGGTGCATCTGCTAGCCTCGTGTTGATAGAGCTCAACAAACGAGATCTTTTGCATGCTAAAAGCATTCTCATTGTTGACCCAAATGAAGAGTCAAGTAACAATAAAAACTTTTGTTTTTGGACAGAAGAACAAGGTGAACTTAAGAAAAATCTAGCCCCGCTCATTCAACACTCATGGAGCAAAATTGAGCTGAATAACGGAACTCAGGAAATCCTAAATCCAACATCCTATAATCACATTCCTAATTCAATAATTATTGAAAAAGCGAATGAACTCATTCAAAATTACAGCATTCAAACTCAGCGAGCTCAGGTGTCGGAAACTGGAACTGACGCCCAAGGAAATTTCGCAATAATTGGTGGAAGTAAAAAATACGGAAAGTTCATCTTCGATTCAAGAACTCCTGCTTTACAAAAAACTGAATGGAATCAAACAACCCTATTTCAGAGCTTCATCGGATGGATTGTTGAATTTCCAAATGAAAAATTAGATGTTGAATCCTTTCGTATGATGGACTTCAACATTGAACAAAACCAATTCACTCAATTTGTCTACGTCTTGCCTTTCTCCGACAATACCGCACTTATCGAAGTGACACGATTCGGAAAAGAAATCATAACAAACATTCAAGCCGAATCCATCATTGAAGACTACATTCAAATTCATTTCAAATCATATAAAAAAATTGGTATTGAGCAGGGTTGCATCCCTATGAGCAACGCACCATTGAGAAATCTTGGCAGTTCAAACACAATTAATCTTGGAGCTCGAAACTACTGCCTCAAACCCAGTACCGGCTACGCTTTCAAGAACATGTATAGTCAAGCTGCTGAAATTGCTGAAAGCATTCAGCGTGGACAAGCAAAAATCTTAACCAACCGAACGCATGAAGAAGCTTCGAAAGGTCGGTTTGCATTTTACGACTCTTTATTACTTATCATTCTTCATCTTTGGCCGTCTTACGGAAAAAAAATATTTGCTCAATTATTCTCAAAAATTGAAACGAAGCTCATTCTGAAATTCCTTGATGAGAAAACATCTCTTTTAGAAGATATCAAAATTTTCAGTAGACTTCCCATAGGCATCTTTCTTAGAGCATTAGCCTTATACTTTATCAAAAGCAAAGCTTTCAGACCTTTTTTAATCCTCTGCTTTGTTTGCATTTTATATCTCCTCGCAGACTTTCCCGACATTCAGAACATAGTCGGGTACACAACACTATTCATTGGAATGGTCTGCGTTGGAATACCACACGGAGCTGTGGATCATTTAATTGAATCGAAATCTTGGAATTTCCGCAAGGCACCGCGCTTCATTGGGAAATACCTGGCACTCATGGCCGTCATGGGAATCTTCTGGTTGTTTGCGCCTACCCTTGCACTTATTGCCTTTTTGATCTACTCGGGATGGCATTTTGGTCAAGCCGATGTGAAGCATTGGTCCCTCCCTAAATACCTTACCCTACCGTGGGGAGTAACATTATTGCTATACATTTTAGGTACTCACCAAACAGAAACTTCGCAAATAGTAAATTACATAGCGGGAATTGATTTCCCAATTTATATTACTCCGCTTGCTATTGCTCCTTGGATATTAATTGCCCTTTGGAAAAGAAATCTCCCCATGATTTTCACCCTTTGCTGGCTCGGGTCTTCAAGTCAAATACCCCTCATACTTGCATTTGGAATATACTTCATTGGTCAGCACAGCATAACAAGTTGGAGACATCTCAAGCAACACATTAATCTTGAAAATAAAAAAATCTGGATCCATTCCTTACCTTTTCATTTAGGAGCCTGGATAATTCTAATTCTGTTTTTTATTGTTTGGCCCTCCATTCAAAATCAAATCAATGCAGCCTACAATGCCTGGGGAATATTCTTTATTTTCATTTCATGCGTGAGTTTTCCGCATGTTATCATTATGAATAAATTGTATAAGAATCGAAATTGATCCAATTCGGATTTTCAACAACGTAGTTCAAACAACGTAGTTCAAACAACGTAGTTCAAACAACGAAGTTCTAACAACGAAGTTCTAACAACGTAGTTCTAACAACGTAGTTCCAACAACATAGTTCCAACAACGAAGTTCTAACAACGTAGTTCCAACAACGAAGTTCGTCCTACCAAGAAATCGGAGCAAGCTCCCAAGCGCTCAACTGCTCATTCACTTTCGAAAAAGGCTTCGAACCGAAAAAACCGCGATAAGCGGAAAGCGGCGAAGGATGAACGCTTTCAATAATTGCATGTTTCGAAAAGTCTATTAAACTCGTTTTTTTCCGCGCATAATCGCCCCACAAAACAAATACGACATGCGCGTTTTCTTTCGAAATAAATTCAATGGTCGCATTCGTAAATTCTTCCCATCCCCATTTCGAATGACTTCCAGCCTTATCTTTTTCCACCGTTAAAACGCTGTTCAATAACAACACGCCCTGCTCTGCCCAAGAAGTAAGATTCGCAGTTCTAGTCAAGTCTATTCCGAATTCACTTTCCAACTCTTTGTATATATTTCGAAGTGAAGGCGGAATCTTCATTCCTTTTTGAACACTAAACGCTAAGCCGTGAGCTTCGCCTAAGCCGTGATAAGGATCTTGTCCAAGAATAACAACGCGAACATCTTGTGGCTTGCACAATGCGAAAGCTTCAAAGATTTTTTGTTTAGGTGGAAAACAAATCGAGGAAGCATAAGCTTCCTCGACGTTTTTTTCTAAAGAAAATAAATAGTCCTTTCTCGTTTCCTCTTGAAGCAATGCGCTCCACGTTTTTGGAAAAGACTCGAATAACATTACAATTTCACAAATTTCTTATTGAAGGAAGAACCATCTTTCTTCACCACTTGAATGAAATATATTCCGCTTGCAAAATTGCGCGCGGAAAAAATGGTTGAAGCAGCATTCAAATTCATGGTTTCAACCAATCTTCCTTCTTGTGTATACAGACGAACTTCTTTCAATAAATCGAAACGTGGACAAGACAATGTAAAGCTATCCTCAACACGTGTTGGAAAAACAGTTAATTCTTGAAACGATAAACTCTCTTCAACGCCTACTATTCCGAAACAAGGCTGAACAGCAGCCGTTCCGGGGTAAGAACCATCAATAGCCAAAATTCCAGTACCCGCAGCATCAAGCCAATCTACTAAATCTTCGTTCGAAGGATTCGGATTACCTGTAAAGTGCTTGTCCATTTTACCATAATAATCAGGAGCTGTTTGAGCAGTACAAAAAGATCCTCCTCCGGTTAATGTTCCAATAACTTGATGATCTTTATTGAATAAGGGAGAACCAGATGACCCTCCTTCTGTAACACCCCAATTCGTAACCGTTTCAATCCAGTTCACTTTCCAGTGCTGCCCCGATGCTTGCCATGTTCCTGAAGTAACTGTTCCAGCAGTAGAAATTTTCTTCACATCTCCAGCAGGGTGGTGAATGCAAATGGCTTTCCATCCAGATGTTGAAGCCGTTGGCGCAGATGTGTTCGCGTTCCATCCGGCATAATAAACGGGCCAAGTAGTAGGAATAGCCTGAGTCATTTCCAACAAACAGAAATCACTTCCTGAAGCCCCGCCTCCATCGTTCGAATCGGCCAAACGAGTAGTCCCTGTTTTCTGCTGAGCAGATGAACTAATTCCAGTTCCGCAAGCACTCTTCTGGTAATTGAAGCGAACTACAATATTTCCAAAATCAGAGGTCGACGAAGATTCGGTGCAGTGCATTGCTGTTAAAACAAATTTTCTACAATCGTAAGAGGTGTTATTTACCAATGTACCTGAACACAAGCCTACCCCACCTCCCGCAGGAATACTCAATTTAACAATCGCTCGCATATCATCCGCCCACTCGTCTCCTTCCGGACATTTAATATCTATTTCACAAGGATCCGAGGCACGCTCAAAACGATCGTCGTGAACAAATCTAAAGTAATGACCAACACCACGAATATTTAAAACAGGCTGCTCCATCACTTCGAACGGTTGGTAATATTCCAAAACCATATCATCTCCAAAAATCTCAGGGGTGCGATATTTCCCTGAAGTTGAATTTTCTTCACTATCGTATGGCCCCACAAACCACTCGCGATCTGCGGTATATGCAAACAACGAAGTTCCTTCTGGCAAATACAATTGTTTGAAAAACACATCCATGCTCAATGCTCCAGGACTGTGAACACGCAACTGCCACATTTTATCGCCGTTAGGAAAATAAGTCCACACGCCATCAGAAAGGGCATTCATTGGATATTCGACAATCTTTCCGTAAATCGGAAGTGTTCCATTTTTTTCTGACTCATCGGCCATTGCCCACAATTCCTCGTTGGTCAAGTTCGCAACTTGCAGACGTTCTAGTCGAGAATTGAACGATGAATTAGGTTCTCTGAATCCAGCTGGCTCTTGAGCCATTACTTGCAGCGACATCAATAGTGCTGATAAAAAGTATAGTTTTTTCATTTTGCAGATTTGAGGTGGCAATATAGTCAGTATTTTTGCTTCCTTGACTCTGTTTCCTAAAATATCGCGACTGCTCCTGAAGGCCTACATTGGCCCTTTCATCATTACCTTTTTAATTGCGATGTTCATTTTCGAAATGCAATTCATTTGGGTATATCTAGATGACTTGGTTGGAAAAGGAATTGATCCGTTTACCCTCCTGCAATTGCTTGTATATGCCAGTGCGCGAATTGTGAATATGGCTCTGCCTTTAGCCATTCTTATGTCGAGTATAATGACAATGGGCTCACTCGCTGAAAATTACGAATTGACAGCCATGAAAAGCGCAGGAATGTCTCTGAGTAGAATTTTAAGACCCCTCGTTGTTTTCATGATCGCGATGTCGGTATTCTCCTTCGTATTCGCAAACAACGTATGGCCCATTGCCAATCTAAAATTCAGAACATTGTTGTTCAGTATTGTCCAACAAAGACCAACACTGAATCTAGAAAGTGGTGTTTTCTATAATGGCATCGAAGGAATTAGCATCCGAGTTATGGATAAGAACATAGAAACGGGAGTGCTCAAAGACGTTTTAATTTACGATCATAGAAATCAGAATTTAGGAAACCGAACGGTCATTCGTGCAACAGAGGGCGACATGAGCGAAACGGAAGACAAACGATTCCTTATTCTAACCCTGAAAAATGGGGTAACTTATGAAGAGAAAGAAGAAAGCAGCAGACCTAAAAAGGGTGCAATGCAATCGAATAAGAAAGAAAAGCACATGCCTCTGGTCTCTGGCAACTTTGAAAGCATGGTGCTTCGATTAGATCTTAGCTCACTCATATTTCAAAAAAATGATGAAGAAGTTTTTCGAAACTCTTTTGAAATGATGACCATTGCTCAACTTGACAATGCCATTGATAGTCTTGAACTACAAAAAGACAGTCTTGACAAAGCCATTCAAAATTTTCAAGCCAACAATCAAAATAAAAGTTTAGATGCTACTGCACCAGCAGTAACCAGTGCAAAAAACGTAGCCCTCGACAACAACGCAAAGCAAGCGAAAACGCTCGAAGGCATGAACGAAGAATTGCTGAATCGAAGCAAATTCATAAACCGACACAAGATTGAATGGCACAGGAAATTCACCCTGGCCTTCTCCTGCATCATTCTCTTTTTTATTGGAGCCCCCCTCGGAGCAATTATTCGCAAAGGAGGAATTGGCTGGCCTACCATTCTAGCTTTAGGTATTTTTATTCTTTTTGAAATGCTAACAATAGCTGGAGAGAAGATGACAAAAAGCAATATTCTTGACCCTTCAGTGGGCATGTGGTTGGCCACCTTTGTTACGCTCCCCATGGGAATTTTCATCACGTACAGAGCTCGCATGGAAGGAAAGTGGCAATGGAATATCTTCAAGAAAAAAGCAAATAAAAACAAATCTGAAAACACATGAAATTTCTTCAGATTTGTCAAAAGCCGCCGCTGCCACTAACAGACGGGGGATGCATTGCATTTCATGCGCTTACCACTGGATTACTTCAAGCGGGGCATAGCGTTAAAGTGTTAACCCTTTTTACTGACAAACATGATTTTCTTCCTGAATCCATGCCTGAAGAATATTTAAAAAAAACAGACATTGAGGGAGTCTACGTTGACACGAAAATGAATTTAGTAGATGTGTACTGTAATTTCATGACTCGAGACCCTTATAATTTGAGTCGGTTTTTCTCCGTAGATGTCGACATTCGATTAACCCGATTACTTCAAAAAGAAAAATACGATTGTATCATTCTTGAGAGCATTTTCACGTCTCCATATTTATATACAATACGAAGAAATGTAAGCACTACTGTAATACTTCGATCGCATAATGTTGAACACCAAATTTGGGACAAGCTAGCCATTGGCGAGAAAAACTTCTTTAAAAGAATATACCTTTCCTATCTCAGTAAAAAATTATATAAAGCAGAAATAGAAGCGTGGCGCAGTGTCGACGGCGTGGCTTGTATAAGTTACGACGACATGCAATTCACCCGTGCGCTTTCTCTAAAGCCCTCATATTTACTCCCTGTGGCCATGTCTATTCAAGAACCGGTTCAAATGACTGGAAATGACTTAAAGGCATACCACATTGGTTCAATGGATTGGCTCCCAAATTTGGAAGCCATAAACGGGTTCATAGAGAATACACTTCCAACCGTATTAAAAGCATTTCCAAATTTTGAATTTCATATTGCGGGAAGAAAAATGCCTTTGGCACTTCACGAAAAAAAAATAAATGGCATCGTCTCGTGGGGCGAAGTTGAAAGTGCAGAGACTTTCGCAAGAAACTTTCAGATCATGCTTGTTCCCTTGCAATCCGGTTCTGGAATTCGCATTAAAATTTTAGAGGCCTTCACCATGGGTATTGCCGTTATTTCAACAGAGCAAGGCATTCGCGGATTAGATGTGGAAGACAGAAAAGAATACTACCGCGCAGAAACACCCGAAGAATGGGTTGAAGCGTTACGCGCCTTACAACACCCTGAAGAACGAAAAAGAATAGGAAGAAACGCACAGGATTTCATGGAACAGTCGTATAACAATTCAAAGATTGTTCAACCCCTCGTTCAATTTATCAAATCTCTTCCAAAAAGATGAAAATCGTAGTGCTCACTTCGCGCATTCCGTATCCGTTGGAAAAGGGAGACAAACTCCGCATTTTCCATCAAATAAAACATTTGTCAGAGTCTCACGAAATTTGCCTCATCTGCTTGAATGAAAATTCTCAGTCCATTGACACATCTGTGCTTCGAGAAATGGTTTCTGAATTTCATGTTGTTCCTATTTCAAAATGGAAAATACCCTTCCGTTTAATCTTCGCTCTTTTTCACAATCTCCCTTTTCAAGTTGAATATTTCTTGGATAGGAAAAACAAAAAAAAAATTGAAGCCATAATTCAAGACTTTAACCCCAATCATATCTATTGTCAGCTAATTAGAACAGCAGAATACGTAAAAGATCTTTTTCAATTCGATAAAACGATTGACTACATGGACGCATTCAGTGCGGCGGCAATGCGCAGAGCAAAGACAGAAAAAGGACTGAATAAAATATTTTGGAAAATTGAAAGTGGTCGTGTGAAAAATTACGAGAGAAGCATTTTCGATTATTTCAAACACCACGCGATCATTACAGAGCAAGATCGAAATCTACTTGCTATTCCTTCAAACCAAAATATTGAAATTGTACCGAATGGAGTAGACACGTCACATTTCAAAAACTTGAACCTTCCTAAAAAATACGATTTAGTATTTGCAGGAAACATGAACTACCCGCCAAACATTGCTGCAGCCATTTTTCTTGTTGAAGAAATACTTCCAATTTTACAATCTCAATTCCCCAATATCACGATGCTCATTGCCGGAGCGAACCCATCATCTGACGTTCAAAAACTGGCAAGCGAGAATGTGACTGTTTCAGGTTGGATGAACGATATTCGTGAAGCCTATTGTGAATCACGCGTGTTTGTTGCACCCATGTTTATTGGCGCAGGCATGCAAAATAAAATTTTGGAGGCCATGTCAAGTGAGCTTCCTGTTATTACAACTTCACTTGCCGCAGAGGCCTTTCCTGAAAAAAACCTCTCGAAGCTCATAGAAGCCAATACAGCTTTTGAATTTGCAAGAGCTATTCAATATTATTTGTTGAATGAAACCGCACAAGAGGAAGACGGAAAGAAAAACAGAATTTATGTGGAAGAAAAATACAGTTGGAAAATCAGCAATAAAAAATTAGATCAATGTCTATCAAATCAATCTTCATAATCTTACTGAGTGTTTTCACGCTCGAATGCACCGCTCAATCTGAAATTGTTATGCTTGGACATGTGGGCCAGCGCAACGCCGAAATATGGGTGCATTGGCCTATGGAAAACGAAACTATTTCCATTAAATACTCTACAATTGCTCCTGAAATTGCAACTTCACAAGGCGGAAAAGAACTTCTTTTTGTCTCGAATGAAAACAACCTGTCTTCAAAAATTGTATTATCCTCTCTTCAACCAGGGAAACATTATACCTTCTTTCTTGAAAGTCAAAGTTTCAAAACAAAAATTTATGAATTCACTACGCAAGAGTTGTGGCAATGGCGAAAAGACGCTCCGAATTTCTCTGTGGTGTTTGGCAGTTGCACCTATGTGAACGATACAGAATTCGACAGACCTGGCAAGGCATACGGACAGTCCGATTCCATTTTCAATGTTATTTCTGAACTTCATCCTAATGCAATGATTTGGGGTGGAGACAATATTTATTTGCGTGAAGGCGACTTTGAAACGCAAGCAAATATGGAGGCTCGATACTTAAAAGCACGACAAGTTCCTTCCATTCAAAAATTACTTTCTACTTGTCCGCAATACGCCGTATGGGACGACCACGACTTTGGGCCCAACGACAGCCACTCTTCTTTTCAATATAAAAAAGAGAGTTTAGCAGCCTTCAAAGAGATGTGGGGAAATTCGAACTATGGGTTTTCAAATAATGAAACCAATTGCATTACAGGCAAAGTAACTCTTAATGATGTAGACCTTTATCTACTCGACAACAGAAGTTTTCGTATTCCTCCTGGAACTGTTGGTCTAACCCCTCAGATGTTAGGAAAAGAACAAATCAACTGGCTTATCCAAGATCTGAAATCAAGCAAAGCGTCATTCAAATTGGTGGCTGTCGGCAGTCAAGTTTTGTCTAGCGTGGCCGACTTCGAGAACTACGCGAACTACCAAGAAGAGCGAGAATACTTGTTGAAAGAGATTACCGAAAACAAAATCAAGAATGTAATCTTTCTAACTGGAGATCGTCACTTTGCTGAACTTTCTCAGATGACTCTTGCGAACAATGTCCGTGTGCTCGACATTACATCTTCCCCTTTAACAAGCAAGCCGTACAGCAATAGCAAAGAAATAAACACAACACGTGTGGAAGGAACTTTTGTTGGAGAACAAAACTTCGCATACATTACTTTTTCAGGAACAGCAAAAGAGCGAACCATTGATATTAATCTAATTAATAAAACGGGAAAATCTTGTTGGAAAAAATCTTACTCTATAGAGAAGTAAAAAAACTTAAATCATTGTTTGCGAAATGTTCTATTGAAATTCGTATCTTTAAAACACCTATACAAGTTTTATATGAGCAAAATTCAATTCGAAATAGAATATCTGGTGCATAGCTCTGCGCACATCCTTTACAATTGCATTAGTAATCCAAGCAGCCTAGAAGAATGGTTTGCCGATACTGTAAATCAAAAAGGCGAGTCTTTCCAATTCAAATGGGATGACGAAGAGCGAAATGCAATACTTCTTTCAACAAAAAAAAATCAATATATCCGCTGGCAGTGGGACGAAAAAGAATTCGCAGATACATTCTTTGAAATGCGCATAAAAATGGATGAAATGACAAACGGTATTGCGCTTTTCATAACCGATTTTTGCGATGAAGGAGATGAAGAAGATGCGCGAATGCTTTGGGATTTAGCTATCGACGACTTGCACAGAGTCATAGGGAGATAATCAATTCCGTTTCTTATTGCTTTTTTTCTTCGTTTCGTTCGCATCTTTGCATCCATGAGACAACTACTTCTCTTTTTTACTTATTTGACGCTCTCACTGAATGCAAATGCTGTTCGTGTATTCATTGACCACCAAACTTTTTATAATTCTGAAACCGGTCCCTACTTGGAAGTTGTTTTTTCCTTTGAAGGAAAATCAATGAAATCTGTCAAAAATTCCGAGGGGCTATACGTTGCTCAATCAAAGTGCAATGTTATTCTTTCTCAAGGGAATAAAGTTATTCGATTTGCCAAATTCACCGCAAGCAGCACTCCTAATTTGCTTCCAACGGCGGCTGATTTCATGTCTTTGGAAAGATTTGCGCTGGCAGACGGCACGTATCAAATGGAGATTGAAATAACAGATGCCAATGATTCATCGGCTGCTCCACTGAAACATACTGAAAGCATAGAAATTGCGCACTTATCTGAGGGCTGCTTCTTTTCCGAGATTGCCTTTGTAAGCGCATTCACAAGTACCATTCAAGAAAATGCTTTTAGCAAAGCGGGCTACGATCTTATTCCATACGTTTCAAATTACTACCCCTCTTCATTAAACGGATTAATCCTGTACGCCGAGCTCTATAATTCTAGGAAACTCTTAGGAAAGAAAATTAGTTTCGCATATTCCATTTGCATAACAGATGCCCTTCAAAATGAAGTGGCGAGTACAAAGCGCATCATTCGCGCCGAAGCTGAAGAAGTCCTTCCTCTCATTCAAACCATTGACATTAGTAATCTCATTTCGGGAGATTACAAAGTGAAATTAGAAATGTTGGATCGCGAAGGAAAAGTTGTTTGCACACAGTTTCGAAACTTCACTCGGAATAAAATTTTAGAAAATTCATATACGCCTCCCTCAAGTTTAGACATCTCGTACACTTTTGCAGCTAGCTACACAAATAGCGATTCCCTCTATGCGCATATTCAATCGTGTTTGCCAATTGCTGAAAGTGTTGAGCGAAACACAATAGATAACATTTTAGGAAATGTCGATATTAAAACGCGTCAAAGCTTTATGTACACCTTCTGGTATAGAAGAAATTCAACCAAACCTGAAGAAGCCTGGAACGCTTACTACGAAGATGTTCGAGCTGTACAAAAAGAATTCGGAACAAAGATTAAAGCCGGATGGCAAACCGACCGTGGACGTGTGTACTTGCAATACGGCAAGCCAAGCACACGCATTGTCCGCAACAACGACCCCGATTATTGGCCTTTCGAAATTTGGCACTACTACACCACAAATACCGGCATGCGAGATAGACGTTTTCTTTTCTACAATACCACTTTGAATTACGACATGGAACTTCTTCATTCAGATATACCTAATGAAGTCAGAAATTACGATTGGAAGAATTTAGTGCGCTCAAGACAAATGAACGATCCTGCGAATACAGGACGCATTGGGAACAATCAAAACCAAGATCCATACAGCGGCGATGAACTAGAAGATCTCTGGTATAACCCACATTAAATCATGACGCGAGCGAAAAACATTGCTGTTGTTATACTTAATTGGAACGGAGCAAAATACCTCAATCAATTCTTACCTTCTGTTATAAACAACTCTCCAGAAGCCGATATAATTGTAGTTGACAACTGCTCTTCAGACAATTCTATTCAATTATTAACTGAACAATTCGCAAGTGTTCAAATCATTCAACTCGACAAAAACTATGGTTTTGCAGAAGGGTACAACCGCGGTCTGCAGAATTTAAATTACGAGTATTTTGTTTTGTTGAATAGTGATGTAGAAGTAAAAGAAAACTGGCTGTCTCCTCAAATTCATTTTCTAGAATCTAATCAGAGGCTCGTTGCCTGCGCTCCACTTATTATAAGTCATGCCGAACAAGATTGCTTCGAATATGCAGGGGCTGCAGGAGGTTTTCTCGACAAAGATGGGTTTGCATTCTGCGCGGGAAGAATATTTTATGCATTCGAAAAAAATGTTGGACAATACCATTCGAATAGAGAAGTGTTCTGGGCCAGTGGCGCAGCACTAACAATTAAATCATCTGCATGGAAAGAAGTGAATGGTTTTGACGGAACTTTCTTCGCGCACATGGAAGAAATCGACTTATGTTGGAGATTGAAAAATCGTGGATACAAAATAGGGGTCTGTGGCGATGCAAAAGTTTATCATATTGGCGGAGGGACATTAGATCGTCAAAGTTCTTTCAAAACGTATCTGAATTTCAGAAACAACCTTTTTCTTTTGTTGAAGAATCACAGGTCATCTGCATTATTGCCGTTCATTTTAAGAAGAATGATCTTAGACGGTATAGCAGGACTTCGATTTTTGAAGGAGGGTAATTTCGCATATTTTTTCGCTGTGCTTAAAGCCCATTTCCACTTTTACTCGAAATTTCCTTACTACCTAAAGCTACGAAACGCGGAAAAAAAACATTGGAAAACACCAAACTTATGCGGCCAATATCGAGGTAGCATCTTGGTTTCCTTCTTTTTGAAGCATAAACATAATTTTCAGCAATTAGATTCCAAGCTATTTTCCGAATAAAATCGGAATCTCATGCGTACTTTTCTTCGTCGAGCACCCTTGGTGATCATTTGCTTTTTCTTTGTCTCAGGAATTCTTCTCGAATTTGAGTTTTCACTTTCTCCATCAATTCCGAGCTATTTAACATTCGCTCTTTTAGCAATTGAATTCTTGCTTATCCTAAAAAAAAGATTTCTTTTCCTTCAGACTTTAATCCTATTAAGTATCTCATTTCTGCTCGGAATAAATACAACTTCAAGTTTTTTAAACAACAGTTTTCTACTCCCACAGAAGCAAATTCAAATAGACCTTCAAATTGAAAAAAAACTCCGAGCTAGTCAATATATTAGTATCGCAGGAGATAATCGATTCCTTGTTCAATTAGAAAAGTGCGACACGCTTATTCCGGGCAACGAACTTACGGTAATAGGAGAATTCAAAGAGATTGAGCCACCTAAACTCCCTTGGTTATTCAATCAAAAAAAACAAATGCTCTCGAATGGAATAACACATCAACTCGTCGTTAAGCATCAAATAAAAACAACCACTAGCGATGAACATTCTATTCGATTTCTTCCACAAAAAATCCAACGCGACTTACAGAAAAAAATCACATCGGCCATTCCTGATTCATCGGCCGCGGCTATTCTTTCAGCGCTTTTATTAGGCGAAACAAGTTTACTCTCGAAGGAGATAACTGCAGACTATTCAGTTGCTGGCGTGGTGCATATACTCGCTGTTTCAGGAATGCATGTCGCGCTTATCTATGAACTTATCTTATTTATATTGAAATTATTTCTTCGGAAAAAACGCAAATGGTTAACTTTCTTCTTAGCCATGTCTTTGCTTTGGGGATACGGAGCAATCACCGGATTCTCTGCTAGTG
>JBIKVX010000205.1:0-3991 GCA_044356625.1 Flavobacteriales bacterium
CATTCCAATTGAACAAAGGCTCAGCAGGTTTTTGAGCTAAATCGGTGTATACCGAAGTTCTATATCCTATGCCAGCTCGAAGACGATAGACATCTCCCAGACGAAACTCAGTTCCCAGTCTCGCTTTATGCACTCGCTTGAAATTCTCCTGAATTGCTTCATTTTCCATTGCGAATTCCGAGGTGCCTCCTGTAATTCCATACATTACCATTTTCGAAAAATCAGAAGACTCATAGTCTGCAGATAAAATTCCAAAATTACCCAAGATTAATGCGGCCCCCGCTCCTAGCGTGGCCGGTGCCTGAATACCGTAATCGAAAACATTCTTATCTGAAGAATAATTGTAATTCACTGAGCCAATGGAACTCTCCATTTTCGCCAAATAATTATCACTTATCGACTGCTTGCACGAGGAATGCCAAAACGCTCCCAATCGAACATAAGGGCTAGGGACATATTGAACGCCTAATTTGGCTTGAACCGAGGGGCCTTTTGTAACAACATCGGACGTGTTATTGTCTTCGATTAAAGAATATTTAATAGCGGTGCCGTTGGACGAAAACGACTCGGAATACGTCGAATTTTTCTCAAAAACCACTTTTCTAAAAGCAAGTGAAGCCCCTAAAAACAATTTCTCTTCAAACGCACGCGCCACACTTAAGCAGGTCTCACGCACATACCCCCGTTCTTCCACATGCTGACGGCGAGTGAAGGTGTTGTTATCTATGTTCACGTGCTGATAAGGTTCGGAAATTCCGGGGTTAATCAAATAATTCTCCCAAGCCAATCCGGCGCCGAATGGAAAAGATGCCGTCACATCTGCATTTGCAGGATTCCAATAATTCAATTGGTCGGTATATACATCGAGCAAAGAGGACTGATTGTCGCTTGATTCTAAATCGTAATTCCGTTTAAATGTCTGCGTTCTTCCATAAGCAAGCCCATAAATCCATGGACCCCAGCCGGAACCGGCTGTTCCGAATGTTGAAGTAAATCCGAACGTATTTATTCCCAAGCTAGTTGCGCCCGTTGAAGAAACTCGGTTGTTAAAATCAACTTGACTAGAACGTGAAAGTAAACTTAAACCAAACTCCATGTTCTGCTTTTTATATGCAGCAATTCCAGCCGGATTCTGAAAGAAGTTCGTAATATCTGCGCCCAATGCAGTGTATGCACCACCCATTCCGATGGCCCGATTGGAATAAGCACCAAACGTATTCGAGAAACGAAGCGCATCGTCTTCATTCTGCGCAAAAACAACATTAACACTCAGTAAAAAAATACATAAAATTGAAACAACTCCACCCTTGCGAAGCACCTTGTGCAACATCTTGCTATGCATCTTGTGTAACAACTTGTGCAACATCTTGCTCTGCATCTTATAAAACATCTTGCTAAAAATTACGGTTTTCTTCCCGGTGAGGTAGAACGGGAAGGACTAGTGCTATGCGAAGGACTAGTGCTATGCGAAGGACTGGCACTGCGCGAAGGACTGGCACTGCGCGAAGGACTCGAGCTTCTTGAAGGACTTGTGCTGTGAGAAGGCGTATTCCTGGAAGGAGCTGGGGAAGTATGAGACGGCGTGCTATGGGAGGGAGAACTGTAAGATGGTGCAGGACGCGACGGGCTGCTGTTCGATGGGGTTGATGTTGTTCGTGTAGGTCCCGAGTTTGTCGGTTGCGTGTAAGCAGGAGTTGATCGGGAAGGACTCGAATAAGACGGAGTAGTTTGCGCTGGCGCCGTCGCAGGTCTTGAATATGTTGGATTGGTATAACTGTTATTTGTACTTGCCCGCGCAGGTGCAATTGACTGAGGAGTGCGAGAAGTTTCTGAAATCGGTTGAACCAAGCTTTTTTGTAAGACACCGCGATGATAGGTCGAAGAATTCCCTGTTCCTACGCTGGTAGGTCTACGGTGGTAATGTGTGACATTGGTAGTTTCTCCATTACCGTTTGTACCACCTCCCCATCCATTTCCATTGTTGTTATTTCCGTACCAACCGTTTCCGTATCCATTTCCACCCCATCCTAATCCACCCATTCCATAACCATAAGGGTTGTAACCATATCCACCACCATAGGGGTTATATGAACTGTACGGATTATAGCCGTATGAATTGTACCCATAAGGATTGTATCCAAATCCGCTATTTCCATAATTTCCATAACCACCGTAGTTGTTGTATGGGCTGCTTGAACCGAAGCCCATTCCATAACCACCGCCATTGCAGTAATTCGAAAAAGCATTCAAACCGTAACTCAACTGCCAACCGCTAACTGGATTAAAAGTCGCTCTTGGATTTGTTCCTCCGTTTAAGGAATTTGCACGAGAAGCTGAATTCGGATCGTAATAATCATCTCCCCCCGATGCAGCGCTAGCCACCAAGGCGTTGTCGTAAAACAACTCCTTTCCGTTCCAATACATTTCATCATCTTCCGCACGGGTGCGATCATCCGTCAAATTTTCAAAACTTGCACAAGAACTCAATGCAAGAACTGTCGTGAAGAAGAAAAAAATTCGTTGTAACGCTTTCATAATCGTATGGATTTGATAGTTTAAAGGTAATAAGGTTTTACATTTGCTCCTTCGAAAAAAGAAAAAAAATGGCCGAGAAAATTCCTACTAGAAAAGAAGACTACTCCAAATGGTACAACGAACTTGTGATGCAAGCCGATTTGGCGCAACACAGCGAGGTGAAAGGATGCATGGTTATTAAACCTTATGGCTATGCTATTTGGGAGAAGATGCGCGATCAATTGGACATTCGATTCAAGGAAACGGGACATCAGAATGCCTATTTCCCTTTGTTGATACCGAAAAGCTATTTGAGTAAAGAAGCTGCGCATGTTGAAGGTTTTGCCAAAGAGTGTGCCGTTGTTACCCACTACAGACTTAAGTCAGAAAATGGCGGCGTTGTTGTAGATCCAGATGCCAAACTCGAAGAAGAATTAATCATTCGTCCAACCAGCGAAACCATCATTTGGAACACATACAAAGGATGGATTCAGAGTTACCGCGATTTACCGCTTCTCATTAACCAATGGGCGAATGTTGTTCGTTGGGAAATGCGCACAAGACTTTTCTTGCGTACCGCTGAATTTTTGTGGCAGGAAGGACACACCGCCCACTCTACCGCGCAAGAAGCCATTGAAGAAACAGAGCGCATGCTCGATGTATACGCAGAGTTCGCAGAAAACTTCATGGCCATGCCAGTTGTGAAAGGAAGAAAATCCGAGAGCGAACGCTTTGCAGGCGCAGTAGACACCTTGTGTATTGAAGCTTTGATGCAAGATGGAAAAGCGCTTCAAGCCGGTACTTCGCACTTCTTAGGACAGAACTTCGCAAAAGCATTCGATGTGAAATTTGCTACAAAAGAGGGAAATACTGAATATGTTTGGGCAACCTCTTGGGGGGTGAGCACACGTCTAATGGGCGCGCTAATCATGACACACAGCGACGATAAGGGACTTCGTGTTCCGCCGAAGTTAGCGCCTATTCATGCTGTAATTGTTCCAATCTACAAAGGACTTGAGCAGCTGGAAGTTATTCGCGAAAAAGTACTTCCATTGGTGAAAGCGCTGAAGGCGAAAGGCATTGTAGCGAAGTTCGACGACGACGATAGCAAACGCAGCGGATGGAAATTCGCAGAATATGAATTGAAAGGAGTACCTGTTCGTTTGGCCATGGGACCGAAAGATTTGGAAAACGGAACGGTTGAAATTGCACGTCGAGATACTTCCGAAAAAACTACAGTTGCCTTCGAAGGAGTTGAAAATACTATCGAGAAATTGTTGGAAGACATTCAAACGAACATGTTCAACCAAGCATTGGAGTTCAGAAATGGACACATGACTGAGGTTGACGATTACGAGACATTCAAAAAATTACTCGACGAAAAAACAGGATTCTTCTCGGCGCATTGGGATGGAACAGCAGAAACGGAAGAGTTGATTAAACAAGAAACGAAAGCTACCATTCGTTGCATACCGTT
>JBIKVX010000206.1:0-3960 GCA_044356625.1 Flavobacteriales bacterium
GGTCGAAGGAAGGAAATCGTTTGGCTTTCTATCAAAAAGATGAATCAAGCGTTACGGAATATCCTCTGATCAATTACAATACAACGCCAGCGAGCCTGAACAACATTCGCTATCCTATGGCTGGAGATTCAAGCGAAAGAATAAGTGTTGGTGTGTATGATGTGAAAGCAGGAAAAACAATTTTCCTCAAATTGAATAACGGTGTCTTAAACGACACCTATTACGCGACGAACTTGTCTTGGAGCCCTGATGAGAATTTCATTTTAATTGCTGAAATGAACCGTTCTACAACAACGTGTAACCTGAATGTATATAACGCTTTGAATGGCGAATTCATTCGAACCATTTTTACTGAAACGGATTCTCGTTGGGTGGAGCCTGATCAAGCGCCTTACTTCCTCTCTAGCACAACATTCTTGTGGTATACCTGGAAGAACGGCTTCCACAATTATTACCTGTATGATTTAGCTGGAAATTTAACCGCGCAGACCAACGCTAACTTCGAATTGCTTCCTATTCTGCGATTGAGCGATGACAAGAAAACTATTTTCTTCGAAGGAACAGGAACGAATGCAACGGAGCGTCACCTCTATTCTGCTCCCACTTCAACATTGAAATTAACTGCTCTTACAAACGAAGCTGGAACACACGTTTGCCAAGTTTCTTCAAGCGGAAAATTCTTCATTGATCAATTCAGCTCACTTACTGTTCCGAATCGCGTTTCTATTTCTCCTTGTGGAAAAGGAATGACAAACGTTCTTTTGAAGTCAGAAGATAAGTTGAAGAGTTACAACATTGGTTCAACTGAAATTTTCACCATCAATGCAAACAACGGAACTCCTTTGTATTGCCGATTGATTAAGCCTTCGAACTTCGATCCGGAGAGACAATATCCAGTTGTGGTTTATGTATACAACGGTCCGCACGTTCAATTGATCACGAATTCTTATTTAGGAGGAAGCTCTTTGTGGATGAACTATTTGGCCGAGCAAGGGTATTTAGTATTCACGGTAGACGGACAAGGATCGGCGCATCGCGGTAAAGAGTTCGAACAGGTAATTCACCGCCAATTGGGCACGCAAGAAATGGCGGACCAATTAGCAGGTGTTGAATGGTTGAAGAAACAATCTTTTGTAGATCCTACGCGTATGGCGGTTCACGGATGGAGCTTTGGCGGATTCATGACAACTTCACTTATGCTTCGTGCTCCAGGTACATTTAAAGTGGGTGTTGCTGGTGGACCAGTTATCGACTGGCGCTTGTATGAAGTCATGTACACCGAGCGCTACATGGACACTCCGCAAGAAAACGCTGCAGGATTCGATGCGAACAATTGCACTAAATATGTCGATAAACTTCAAGGAAAATTGTTAATGATTCACGGAGCAGACGACAACGTGGTGGTTCTTCAACACAACATGCGCTTCTTGAAGTCATGTGTTGACAAGAAGATTCCTGTAGACTTTTTCGTATACCCTGGACACGAACACAACGTTCGTGGAAAAGACCGTGTACATCTCATGAATAAAATCATCGCTTACATCACCGATAATTTATAATTTCGGCCCACTTATGAAAAACACATCACTTACTGAAAAGCACATTGCGCTTGGAGCGAAAATGGTTCCATTCGCAGGATACAACATGCCTGTTCAATACGCGGGATTAATGCAAGAACACCACTGCGTAAGAAACGCAGTTGGCGTTTTCGATGTTAGCCACATGGGCGAATTCTGGATCAGCGGGCCGAAAGCTTTCGATCTTATTCAATACGCTACCTCTAACGATGTATCGAAATTGTTTGACGGAAAAGTTCAGTACAGCTGTTTGCCTAATTCAACAGGCGGAATTGTAGACGACCTTTTGGTATACCGCGTGAACGACGAAATGTATTTGTTGGTGGTGAACGCATCGAACATTGACAAAGATTGGAATCACCTTTCTGAATTGAACAAAGAGTTCGGAGCTATCATGGTGAACAAATCTGAAGAGACTTCTTTGCTTGCTGTTCAAGGGCCAAAGGCTGCTGAAGCACTGCAGTCATTGACAGATATGTCACTTAGCGACATGGAATATTACACTTTCAAAATCGGCACTTTCGCTGGCGTTGAAAACGTAGTTGTTTCAACAACCGGATATACTGGTGCGGGTGGATTCGAGATTTATTTCCCGAATGAAAATGCAACCGAAATGTGGGACAAAATCTTCGCTGCAGGCGCACCACAAGGCATTGAGCCTATTGGTTTGGGTGCAAGAGACACCCTTCGCTTGGAAATGGGATTCTGCCTATACGGAAATGACATCAACGACACGACTTCTCCATTGGAAGCAGGGTTGGGTTGGATCACGAAATTCAGTGCTCCGTTTTTAAATTCGGAAAACTTGAAGGCACAAAAAGAAGCGGGAGTGACTCGCAAACTTGTTGCATTCGAAATGATAGACCGAGGTATTCCTCGTCACGACTATGAAATTGGAGATGCTAACGGAAACGTTGTAGGTATTGTAACCAGCGGAACGCAGAGCCCTAGCTTGGAAAAAGCAATTGGTTTGGGTTACGTCCCAGCAGCAATGACTGCATTAGGAACTGAAATTTTCATTTTAGTTCGCGGAAAAGCGTTGAAGGCGGTTGTGGTTTCACTTCCATTTTACAAGAAATAATTTCACTATAGCTTGAAATGAAAATGCCCTTTTTTCAAAGGGCATTTTTGTTTTTATTTCGTTGGAATTACAATCCCAATTTGGTTTTCAATTCATCCTTTGAAAGGAATCCCTCGTTCGAGAACTTCATTTCATTGTTGGAATAATATTTCAAAGTTGGAAGGACATCTACGCCCAATTCTGTCGCGATGTTTTGATTTTGATCTACATCAATGGTAACAATTTTCAACGATGGATTTTCTTTCGCCAATTCTTCCATAAATGGCTTCATTTTTCTGCAAGGTGCGCACCACTCTGCAGAAAAATCCACCAGTACATTTCCAACCGAAACAAGAGCCTTGTATTCATCGGAACTCATTCCGCCGGAAGCACTCACCTTTCCTGAAACAACAGGCAAGCCAGCAGATTTCCATTTTAACATTCCACCTTGAAGTTCATACACCTCTTTGTACCCTTGCTTGCGCATAGCAGCAGCTGCACTCGAGCTTCTTCCACCGCTTAAACAATAAACGAAGATGGGAGCATTCTTATCAATAGCATCAATTCTACGCTGAAAATCATTGCTGTTCCAATCGGCTAACAAAGCCCCTTCAATATACTCCTTTGAAAATTCTTCCGGAGTACGAACGTCAAGCAAAACCGCATTGGGAGTAGATTTCAACTTTTCAGAAAATGTCTTAGCATCGAGCACTTGATTACCACCGTTCGATGTGCAAGCGCTAAAAAAGAGCGCCATAAAAAGGAATAAGCTTGAATATTTCATGTCGCGAAGATAAGAAGTACAATTCTTCCCTTGTGTGATAGGAATTACAAAGGCCGTTCCTATTACATTTGTAGAATGAAGTTTTATTCCATCTTAACGGCCTTGCTTCTTTCTGCCGCGACTAGTTTTGGTCAGTGCGTAGTTATAAATGAAGTTATGGTTAACGCTGCTGGCGCCTGCGACGGAAGCTGCACACCGAATACAGGAGAGTGGATTGAATTGTATAACACTTGTCCGTTCCCTTGGAACATTGAATGCTACATTTTGTCAGACGGAGATTTTTCCATAACCCTTCCCGCAGGTACGACTATTCCTGGAAATGGATTTATTGTCATTGGATCTTCCAACTCAGGAGTTCCTGTAGATGTTAACATTGGCACATGTGGCTGCACAACAGGCCCCACAGCACAAGTTGGAATTCTCACCAATAGCGCTGAACAACTTTTGTTGTTTGACAATGTAGGAACCATTATAGACGGTATTGTTTGGGGGGGTGGACAGTGGAGTCAGCAAACCTCTTTCACAACGAATTCTTTTGG
>JBIKVX010000207.1:0-3950 GCA_044356625.1 Flavobacteriales bacterium
TGTACAATAACTCCATAAGTAATATTTCCGGCAGCAACCTCACGGGCACCAATGTATAACGTGAGCAGTGTTGAAAGTCCAACGAGCATTCCAATAACAGGCGTAAACAACGCATCTGTTTTCACCAAATGCATTTGTAGTTTTTTATAGGACTGACTTTGCTTGAAGAAATGCTCAATGAAGTGATTTTCTAAGCCGAATCCTTTCAGTACTCTTATGCCGCTCATGCTTTCTTGGACGGTGGTTGAAAGTTCACTTTGTTGACGTTGAACGCGCTCTGTTTTTTTATTAATTCTTCTGCTAACAAGAAAAATTCCGATCATCATGAAAGGCAACGGAAGCAAGGTGTAAAACGTAAGCTTAGGAGAAATTTTATACATAATGCCAATACACATGGCGAAGAGAACAATCAGGTTCAACGTATACATGACAGCCGGACCTAGGTACATACGAACACGGCCAACGTCTTCGCTAATTCGGTTCATGAGATCACCCGTACGATTGACTTTATAAAACGAAACATCTAATTTTTGGTAGTGTGCATAGATAGAATTCTTTATATCGAATTCCATCCAGCGCGACATGACGATTAACGTCTGTCTTTGGAAGAAAAGAAAAATTCCTTTGAAGAGATAAAAGAACAAATAGAGACCGGCAATAAGTATTGCAATATAGATAACCCAATCATTGAAGGCGCTGTTGTTCCGCACTTCCGGAATGTCATTCGACAGTCCAAACCAAGTTCTACATAAAGCAAGTGTTTCAGGGTAATGAATGGTTTGAATTTTCCCTTGCGCGGCATTCAGTGCTTCGGCCAGAAAGTCAACACCTTCCCCCACCACAATGGGTGCGTATACATTGAAGGCAGTAGAAAGAATAATAAACAAGGTTCCGAGGAGCAAACGTCCGCGGTATTTCCAAAAAAGATAATTGAGTTGAAGTAGTGATTTCAAAATTAGAATTCAAAGTTCCAAGTAATGCTTGGTAGTATGGGGAATAGACTGACTTGTCTAGCTGTTATTTGGAAGCCGCCATTGTTATTGTCTTTTGTTGCGAAGTAAATGAAATACGGATTCATTCTGTTGTAAAGGTTGTACACAGAGAAATTCCAACTGCTTCGGAATTTGCGGGGCTCTTCCACAAGTTGATTCAATTCAGCATCGAATCGAGAGCGTGTTAGCTTTCCTTTCACGTTCAATGAAAAGTCTGCGCGGTGATAAGGGGCCATGCGGAAACTGTTTCTTTCGCCATACACTTCAACTAAATTTCCTTCAAAGAAATAACGAGAAATAGGAAGCGTAATGGCATTTCCTGTAGCGTAGACAAACACAAATCCTAAATCAACGCGCGGTGAAAGGGTGTACATCAAAACAACATTTAAGTCGTGACGTCTGTCCCAACGTGTTGGATAAGCTTTGCCATTATTCACCTCTTCAAATATGCGCATGGTTTTGGCCCAGGTGTATCCGACCCAACCTGAGAAATCGCCCATTCGTTTTTTAAGGAAGAATTCAGCTCCGTAGCTGTATCCTCTTCCAAATACAAGCAGGTTGTCAATGTTGTCGCCAACCGTTTGATCTGGAGTAGAGCCTTCTCTATAATCACTCTGGTTTTGCATGTCCTTGTAGTATAGCTCAACACTCGACTCCCAGCTATCGTCAAAGAAATTTCTGAAATAGCCTATACTCACTTGCGAAGCAAGCTGTGGCTTTAGTCTATCTGTACTCGGCAACCAAACATCAGTCGGTAGCGATGAAGGTGAGAGGCTGGTAAGTGTAATGAACTGAAGATTTCGAGACAGCGCCATTTTGAAGCTTGAAGCTTTATTGATTTCATAGCGTGCATTGAATCGCGGTTCAAAACCGACATAATCTGCAACTTTTTTATTTTTCTCGTAGATCGTTGTTATCGGAGTTGTAGATCCTCCAACGCTTGATGTCGAAGTTGGATAGGTGTAGCGGGTAAAAGGACCCACATGCATGAAATAGGGAACGCGCACACCGGCATTGATTCTCCATTTTTCGTTCAAATCGAAATCATCTTGAAAGTAAGCCGCCGATTCATGGGAATATAATTTCACTTGCTCTCCTAGATCGAAATCCACATCACCACTAGAGGCATAGGTGTTGTTCGGTGTGAATTTGTGATAGGTGTAATCCATTCCCCATTTCATGCGGTGAGTGGGATTAGGAAAATAGCTCCACTGAACTTTAGCACCGTAATCTCGAATACCACTGCTTAGCCCGAAAGTGAATTGATCTTGTTTTCCTTCAAATTGAAATTTGTAATCTGTGTAGGTTAAAATGGCGTTCATGAACAGTTTGCTTCCCGATTGATGCGCCCAGCGAATTGTTCCAGTTGTGTTTCCCCAAGGAATACGCGTTGAGAAACCGGCATCTGAACTGTTGAATGAGAACACATCTTTTCCGGTGTATACACTTGCGAAAAGTTGATCACGATTGGAAAGACGGTAGTTGAATTTTGCATTTAAATCGTAAAAGAAATATCCAGATCCGTTGAAGCTACTTTCAGGATTCATGAAAGGTTTGGCCAAAACATCTATATAGGTTCTTCTTCCCGAAAGAATAAACGAAGACGTATCTTTTTTAATGGGCCCTTCAACAGTAAATCGACTGGCAATGGTTCCAATGCCGCCCGCGCCATGATAAGACTTGCTATTTCCTTCCTTCAAATTAATATCTAACACGGAGGAAAGTCTACCCCCGTAGGAAGCCGCGCCCCCTCCTTTGGTGATTTCAATATTCTTAACAGCATCTGCATTAAAGACACTGAAGAATCCAAAAAGATGCGATGCGTTGTAAACAGTTGAATTGTCTAAAAGAATAAGATTTTGATCTACCCCACCTCCGCGAACATAGAAACCCGCGTTTCCTTCACCACTGCTTTGCACTCCTGGAAGTAGAGTAATGGTTTTCAAGATATCTACTTCACCGAAAATAACCGGTATCTTTTTTATTTGGTCTATTCCAATTTCAATTTTCCCCATTTCGGTGCTTCCGACATTGTCTTTGCGTGTTCCTTCAATAATGACAGTTCCGCCCGTAAACGCAATAGGATTAAGCTCGAAGTCCTTGTGAACGTTGGCTTGAAGTTTCAACGGAACTATCAATGTTTCGTATCCCACACAACGTAATTCCATTTCATAATTTCCTGCGGGAAGTGTAATAGAATAAAATCCGAAACTGTTGGTAGCGGCTCCGCTGTTCTTACTTTTTATGAATACAGTCGCTCCAATAATACTTTCGCCGGTCGATTGGTCACGCACTTCTCCACTAACTGCGTAGCTCTGCGCTAATGCACTTGTTCCAAAGCCGAAAACGAATAGAAAGAATAAAATGCTATTTTTCATGTTGAAATTTCGTTTGCGAAGTTAATTCTATACCTGTTTAGGAAACATTATTTTTTTGCATTTGTTCTACATCGTAGTTTTGCAGTCCAATGAAAAAATCTTTTGCGCTCTTTGTTGTTTTTCAACTTGCTATTTTGGCCTCAGGTCAGTTGGCAAATCGGACAGCTTATGCAGTGAGAGCAGAGAAGGCCCCCGTCTTGGATGGGCTGCTCAATGATGAAGCTTGGGCTAGTGCTGAAGTGACGGATCAGTTTTGGGGACTTCAGCCTTATCCAGGACGATTACAAACACACAACACGGAAGTCAGAGTTGTCTATACGAATGAAGCGCTGTATGTCGGCATTTACGCTTATGATTCAGCGCCAGATAGCATTCTTCAACAATTAACGGGAAGAGATGGTGATGGGAATTCAGATTATGTGGGTGTTGCCTTGAATTGTTACAAAGATGGTGTTACTGGATACATGTTTGCGGTTTCTCCAAGAGGTGAGCAATACGACGCGAGGCAATCTGCAGACGGAGAAGACCCCTCTTGGAATGCCGTTTGGGATTGTAAAACAAAAATTGTTAAAGACGGATG
>JBIKVX010000208.1:0-3908 GCA_044356625.1 Flavobacteriales bacterium
CACATTTGTTTCACATTCGTTGCAATCTCAGACTTACGATATGAACCAGGGAGTAAGCAAGAAGATGTTTAATGGACATTTAATGAATGCGAGTGTTGGAATTTCTGTTATTCTTAAATCAACCAAGACGCGTTTACTAGTTGATGTTACGCCAGTTGATACCTCTGCTAATATTGCTGTAGTTATTCCTGATCCAATTATAGATACTATTCCAGACAGCTTGGATGTCGTTCCAGTTGTTACTCCTGATCCTGTAGTGACCCCGGACCCTATACCAACAGTTGTTACTACAACACGTACTTATGACAGTACAATTTCTGATTATCCTGTGAATATGTCGGATTTACCGGATTCTCAAAAACAAATTCTGAAGGATCTTGCATCTAAGTTAAAAGCGAATGAGCAAATGACATTGGTTCTATCAGGTCATGCCGATAAAACAGGTGCTGAAGGTTACAATTTATCTCTTTCAAGAAAACGAGCGGCAAATATAAAAGCTTATTTAATTACGCAAGGAATTCAATCTGAAAGAATCAAAATTGAGTATTACGGAAGTGCTAAACCAATTGCGTCAAATGAAACAATTGAAGGTCGCAAAAAGAATAGAAGAGTAGATATAGAAATTGTTGATACTCCAAGAAAGTAATCATAGAGAAATAGTGTAATAAAAAAGCGGCAATAGCCGCTTTTTTAATGTCTCAAAAAACAATAAATACTAGTTCTTCATAAAATCTGCTTCCAAAGAAAACTCCGGAACCTGAACTTTGAATAGGGAAGAAGCGCCTTTCATTTGCATGGAATAGAATCCTTTCATTATTCCGAATGGCGATTGCAAATCACACGCTGAGGTATATGAGAAGTTCTCTCCAGGAGCAATTACAGGCTGCTCTCCAATGACACCTGGACCTTCAATTTCTCGCTTCAATCCATTAGAGTCTGTGATGAACCAATGTCTGCGTAAAAGTTGCACAGGGAAGTCGTTTTGATTCTCAATAGAGATTCGGTAGGAAAAGACGAAGCTGCCTTGAGGGGCAGCCGACATTCTTTCTTCAAACAAAGAAAAAACCGAAATTTTCACGCCTTCTGTTACAGCAACTACCATAACAGCAAAGATAGTTAATAAACAATCAAATTGTTAATAACCCTAAGAAATTTATTGCTGAGTAAACTGCCTAGCAAAACGCTTGCGGTCGCCCTCATTCAAATAAACCTTACGGATACGAATAGACTTAGGAGTTACCTCAACGTATTCATCTGGACCGATGTACTCAAGAGCTTCTTCCAAGGTGAATTGAATTGGTGGAGCCATAACGGTTTTTGCATCCGTACCAGAAGCACGCATGTTCGTTAATTGTTTCGTCTTTGTAACGTTAATAACCAAGTCGTTATCACGTGAGTGCTCACCAATTACTTGACCTTCGTAAACTTCTTGCATGGCTTCAACAAAGAACTTACCTCTATCTTGAAGATTACTGATACTGTATGCAATGGCATTACCCGTTTCCATACAAATCAAAGAACCATTCAAACGACCTGGAATTTCATCCTTCATCGGCTGGTATTCCTTGAAGCGGTGAGTCATGATAGCCTCACCTTGTGTAGCAGTTAGCAAGTAGCTTCTCAATCCAATAATACCTCTTGATGGAATTTCAAATTCAATCACCGTGCGATCTGCCTTAGGCTCCATGTTCTTCATTTCACCTCTACGCTTCGATACAGATTCAATAGCGGTACCCGCCATTTCTGTTGGAAGGTCGATGGTCAACTCTTCAATTGGCTCGCTCTTAACCCCGTCAATGGTTTTAAGAATTACGCGAGGTTGTCCAATTTGTAATTCATATCCTTCGCGACGCATGGTTTCAATCAATACAGACAAGTGAAGTACACCTCTTCCAAATACATTGAAACGGTCCGCTTTATCGGTTTCTTGAACGCGAAGCGCCAAGTTCTTTTCTAATTCTTTTTCTAAACGTTCCTTGATGTGTCGGCTAGTTACAAACTTACCTTCTTTACCGAAGAAAGGAGAGTCATTGATTGTAAACAACATACTCATCGTTGGCTCATCTACTGAAATAGTAGGCAATGCCTCCGGATTTTCATAATCGGTGAATGTATCGCCAATTTCGAAATTCTCCATTCCGTTAATGGCACAGATATCTCCAGAAACAACAGACTCAACTTTACGTTTGCCTAATCCTTCAAAGATGTATAATTCCTTAATTTTTCCTTTAACCATAACACCGTCACGCTTAGCAAGAGTAACATTCATTCCAGCTTTTAACTCGCCGCGATGAAGTTTTCCAATGGCCATACGTCCAGTGTATGTCGAATAGTCTAATGACGTAACCAACATTTGTGGTGTTCCTTCTCTTTTAACCGGAGCAGGAATATGCTCAATAACCAAATCCAATAGTGGCTCAATTGTATCGGTTTGAACTTTCCAATCCAAACTCATCCAACCATTCTTCGCAGCGCCGTAAGCAGTTGCGAAATCCAACTGGTCTTCTGTAGCACCCAAACTGTACATTAAATCGAACACTTGTTCGTGAACTTCGTCTGGACGACAATTCTCTTTATCTACTTTGTTGATGACGACAATAGGCTTCAAACCCATTTGAATTGCCTTTTGCAATACAAAACGCGTCTGTGGCATTGCACCTTCAAAAGCATCTACTAGAAGTAAAACTCCTTCAGCCATGTTCAAGACACGCTCAACCTCTCCACCGAAGTCACTGTGACCAGGAGTGTCAATGATGTTGATCTTGTAATCTTTGTATTGAATAGAAACGTTCTTCGCTAGAATTGTGATACCACGCTCACGCTCCAAGTCGTTGTTGTCAAGAATCAAGTCGTTGTGCACTTCATTATCTCTGAACAATTTGGCAGCATGAAGCATTTTATCTACCAAAGTAGTTTTACCGTGGTCAACGTGGGCGATAATAGCGATGTTTCTAATTTTTTGCATTGCGCGATTCTTAATTTGGGCGCAAAAGTACAACAATAAAAACGAAAAACCCCCTGAAATATCAAGGGGTTTAAAAAGTAGCGAGATTGGGGCTTGAACCCAAGACCTTGCGATTATGAATCGCACGCTCTAACCAGCTGAGCTACCTCGCCATAAATGGGGTGCAAATATACACATCTATTTTAAAAATGAAAATTGAATTGAACATTTCGCTTCTTTTCTTTTTTCTTTACTATTACAGAATGAAAAACGCAATTGTCATAGGAGCAGGTATTGGCGGCATTGCTGCATCTATTCGCTTGGCTCGAAAAGGCTACGCCGTGAAGGTTTTCGAAGCTTCAAGTTTTCCGGGAGGAAAACTCTCTGAATTTAAAATGGGAGAATATCGATTCGATCGAGGCCCTAGTCTATTCACATTACCGAAATACGTTGAAGAACTTTTTGATCTCTGCAGTGAAAGAATGTCTGATCATTTCACATATTCAGAGCTTCCAATTCTTTGTAAATATTTTTATCCAGATGGTTTTCGCTTCGAGGCGAAAGGCTCTAAAGAAGAAAATATAAAAGCGATTGTTCAAGCTTTTGATGAAGACGAAGAAAAAGTCAGAGCGTTCTTCTCCAAGGCTGAATTCATATACAATACGACTGCTCCGTTGTTTTTAGAACGTCCGCTTAAACTTTCAAAACTTTATAAAACAAAAGCGTTTTGGAAAGGCATCGCTCGAATTCCCCGTCTGCCCTTAATTGGTAGCTACACCGTTCAACTTAAAAAATATTTCAAGAACCCAAAAACCATTCAGTATTTTCAACGTTACGCAACGTACAATGGAAGTAATCCTTACAAGACTCCTGCGCTCATGCAATTGCTTCCGCATGTTGAGCAGGGGATAGGAGCCTTCATTCCAGATAAAGGAATGTATGACATCACTTTCCAATTGTATGA
>JBIKVX010000019.1:0-13475 GCA_044356625.1 Flavobacteriales bacterium
CATTCCATACAACGCGGCGCTGATGTTTGAGCAAGGAATTATCGTCGCCATCAATTCCGACGATGCGGAAATGGGCGCGCGCTTGAATCAGGAGGCTGGAAAGATTGTGAAATACGGAGGCGTTCCCGCAGAAGAAGCTCTGAAAATGGTGACGTTGAATCCAGCAAAACTTCTTCACCTCGACGACCGCATGGGATCGTTGAAAGTGGGGAAAGACGCCGACTTCGTCGTTTGGAACAACGAACCGCTAAGCATTTATGCACGTGCTGAAAAGACCTATATCGACGGTACTTGTTACTTCAGTTTGGAAGAAGATGAAAAAGCAAGAGAAGCATTTGCTGCTGAACGCGAACGCATCATTCAAAAAATGGAAGCTGCGAAAAACGGTGGTGCATCGACAAGAAAGCCACAGCCGAAGACGCCGCATCACTTCCATTGCGACAGTATGGACGAGACTTCAAAGGGTATTTTCATAAAAGAATAAGAACATGATCATGAGAAAAATATTTTTATCGCTCGCGCTTATTGCCGGCTTTGCTGCTCAAGCACAACACCGTCCAACGCCCGCGCCCGCGCAGAACGAGTCAATTCTTCTAACCAACTGCTACGCGCATTTGGGAAATGGAAAAGTAATTGAGAACGCATACATCGCTTTTGAAAACGGCGTACTTACGCTTGTTGCCGACGCAACCGTTTCGCGCATAGATGTCACCAAATTCAATAAGGTCATTCCTATTGAAGGTCAGCATGTGTATCCCGGATTCATTGCTCCTAACTCTTCATTGGGATTGGTTGAAACAGATGCCATTCGTGCACAAAACGATTTGTACGAAGTAGGAACTTTCAAACCGAGCGTTCGTTCGGTTATTGCGTACAACGCAGATTCAGAAATTATTCCCACCGTTCGTTCGAACGGTGTGTTACTTGGACAAGTAACACCACGTGGTGGAATAATTTCAGGTTCGTCTTCAGTCATGCAATTCGATGCCTGGAACTGGGAAGATGCTGTTGTTCGTGCAGACGACGGCCTTCACTTGAACTGGCCGCAAGTCATTCACAGACACTACGACAAAGGAAGAATTCTTGTGTCGAAAGTAAAAAGCTACGACCAACAAAAAAGAGAAATTGAGTTATTCTTCGGCGATGCGAAAGCCTACGCCAAAGCGCCAAAGGGAGATTTGACTGAGCTTCGCTTCGAAGCTATGGCGGGACTTTTCGACGGAAGTAAAACGCTTTACGTTCATGCTGATGAATTGAAGTCTATTCACGAAGCCGTGCAATTCAAACGCGACATGGGCATTGTGAAGATGGTTCTAGTTGGCGGATACGACGCGCCACTTGCGGCTTCTATTTTGAAAGAAGAAAATGTTTCTGTTCTTCTTCGTCGCGTGCATGACCTAGCTTCTTTGGACGAAGACGATCCACACGCATCTTTCGCTTTAGCTAAAAAATTATTCGACGCTGGAATCCTTTTCGCATTTCAAAACGAAGGAGACATGGAACGCATGGGTACGCGAAACCTACCATTCATGGCGGGTACGGCCGTTGCACATGGGCTTCCATACGAAGAGGCCGTGAAAGCTTTAACCATTAATGCCGCAACCATTTTAGGCGTCGATAAAAAATACGGAAGTCTTGAAGTCGGAAAAAGCGCCACGCTTTTTGTTTCATATGGCGACGCGTTGAACATGGCCACAAACCAATTGCGACTTGCTTTCATCGACGGAAGAAGCATTGCATTGAGCAACATGCAAACCGAAATGTACCTGTTGTACAAGAACAAATACGATACAGAAAGAAGCAAATAAAGCCGTTTCTTTGCAGGGAATATACCAAACCTATGGCACGCGTTTTAACAGGCATTCAAAGTACAGGAACACCGCATCTAGGCAATGTGTTGGGCGCAATTGCTCCGGCAATAGAAATGAGTAATCACCCTTCCAACGAAGCGTATTTATTCATTGCGAATTTCCACACACTTACTCAAATTAAGAATGCGGAAGAGATTCGAAACAACACCTACAGTGTTGCTGCTACTTGGTTGGCTTGTGGTTTCAACACAGATAAAAATGTGTTCTACAGACAAAGCGATGTGCCTGAAGTAACAGAGCTTGCTTGGTATTTGAACTGCTTCACGCCGTTCCCAATGCTAGCGAATGCGCACAGTTTTAAAGACCGTCAAGATCGTTTGAAAGAAGTGAATGCCGGCTTATTTACCTATCCGGTGTTAATGGCTGCAGACATCTTGTTGTACGACGCAAACGTTGTTCCTGTAGGGAAAGATCAGCTTCAACATTTAGAAATTACGCGCGACATTGCCTCTGCTTTCAACCATCAAATGGGAGAAACATTTGTGATCCCCGATTCAAAAGTGAATGAAGCAACCATGTATGTTCCGGGAACAGACGGACAGAAAATGAGTAAGAGCTACGGCAATTACATTAACATTTTTCTTCCTGAAAAAGAGCTGAAAGACGTTATCAATAAGAACATTATTACCGACGCTACAACGCTTGAAGATCCGAAAGATCCGAGTGCCAATAGCATTTGTGCACTGTATGAACTCATTGCTGGTGGCGCCGAAGCGGCAGTTCTTCGCGAAAAATTACTCGCTGGAAATTTCGGATGGGGACACGCGAAAAAAGAATTGCTTGGAGCTATACTTACGCGTTTCGAAGCGGAAAGAAAAAGCTATTTTGAATACATTTCCGACTTCACTTCACTTGAAAATATTTTGAAGCAAGGCGGAGAAAAAGCAAGAGTTACTGCATCGAATACCCTCAATCGCGTTCGTAAAAATTTAGGTTATTCGGTATAGCATTCGTTTCGTATCTTTCCATTTTAAACCAACCCAACCTTGCACTTCATCCTAGCGCCAATATATTTCGTTTATAAACTTTGGATTGGTTTAGTCTTTTGGATAACCCTTATTTTTCTTTACATTCCTTTCGTGTGGGTGTACAAAAAAAGAGAACGTCACCTCAAAGCATTCGTCTTGAAACGTTTTTGGGGTAAGCTCATTCGCAAATGTATTTTTTGTCCGATTGAAGTAACGCTTGAGGCTCCTTTGCCTGAAGGCTCTTTCATTATAGCATCTAATCATAGCAGTTATCTCGACACGGTATTTATGTATGAAGCCATTGGACGTGACTTTCTTTTTGTTGGAAAAGGTGAGTTGTTAAGTTGGCCCTTGTTCTCGTTATTTTTTCGAAAGCAAGACATTCCCATCAGAAGAGGACAAAGCAAAGCAGCGCTGGTGGCTTTGGATCGTGTGGCTAAAAGTTTACGCAACGACATGAGTGTAGCCATTTATCCGGAGGGCACAATTCCAGACGATGCGCCGAAATTAATGCCTTTTAAAAACGGGGCATTCAAGGTTGCTATTGAGCAGCAAAGGCCCGTAGTTCCTGTTACTTGGCACTCAAACTATAAAGTCCTTTTAGACCCCGCGAAATTTTTTCAATACTCCCTTCCGCAGAAAATAAGAGTTACCGTACATGCCCCTATTGCTACCGCAGGGTTAACTGCATCTGATTTATTACCTTTGCGCACGAAAGCGTTTGAAACCATTCAACGCGAATTGAATAAAACACATGAAAGTTGATGTTGCCACCGTTCGTCGCCTAGCTGAATTAAGCAAGCTATCTTTTTCTGAAAACGAAGAAACAGAAATGGTAGATGGGTTGAATGAAATGATTGCGTTTGTAGACAAACTCAAAGAGCTAGACACCTCGAATGTTGAGCCCCTCGTGTTTATGAGTGATGAAACTAATGTCTTACGTGAAGACCTAGTGGATGCTCCCATTTCACAAGCTGAAGCGCTCAAAAACGCCCCCTCAAAAGATATGTATTACTTCCGCGTTCCTAAAGTCATAAAACAATAAATTCATGCACGAGTTTAAAAAGCTTTCTATACTTATTCCTGCCTACAACGAAGGAAGAACCATTCATTTAATTTTAGATCGAATTGGTGATGTTCAACTAGTGAATAACATTGAAATGGAAATTGTCATTGTGAATGACGCTTCTACCGACAATACAGTTGAAGCTATTGAATCTTACATTGCTGCTCACCCGGAACGTAATTTCAACTTCTATTCACAACCTTTCAACCAAGGCAAGGGCGCGGCAATACATAAAGCAATTGAGATTGCAACGGGAGATTATATCTTAATTCAAGACGCCGATTTGGAATACGATCCAGACGAGTACAACGATTTGTTAAAGCCTGTTTTCAAAGACGGTGCTGACGTTGTATACGGCTCTCGATTTATGGGTGGAAATCCACACCGCATTCTTTTCTTCTGGCACAGCATCGGAAATAAACTTCTCACTTTCGCAAGTAATGCTTTCACAAATCTGAACTTAACAGACATGGAAACATGTTACAAATTGATTCGTGCAGATATCGCTCAAAATCTATTGTTGTGTGAAAAGCGTTTCGGCTTCGAGCCGGAAATCACGGCCAAGCTTTCAAGAATTCCAAACATTCGTATTTATGAAGTTGGAATTTCATATTACGGAAGAACGTACGAAGAAGGTAAAAAGATTGGCTGGAAAGACGGCGTTCGCGCGTTTTGGTGTATCGCGAAGTATAATATTTGGAGTCGCAAAAACACAAAATAATCGGAGATTATTAGATGCTATAGCAAGATTGCTTTGCAAAGATGCTTTAGCAAGATGACTGTGTCAAGATTGCTTTGAAAAGATTCTTCGAAAGATTATTTCATAAAGACTTTTTGCGAAGCAATCTTGCTGAAAGCATCTTTGTGAAACAATCTTACAACAACTATTTCGATTTCGATAAACGAAATCCGATATCATAAATCCCTTCAACCGGATTAACGCGCATAGCTTGATGGATGGACACTTTGTAGTGTCCTGAAAGCGGGAATTGCTTGCGTGATTTGTAAATGATTCGATTGTCGTACAAGTCTCCTAATCCCGATTTGCCGAACCAATTTCCCTGCGGATCTGCCATTGGGCATTCGAGCGTATCTACTGCTAATTTTCCGTTCGGAAACTCCATTTCAATGAAGACAAACAAATTGCTGAACTCATACTGTTCCCCATTTCTAATGTCAATAAAAAAGTCGTGCAGATTGACTGTGTCTTTAATATCAAATTCGAAATTCGCCACTTGCTTGTTGTCCCAAACACCACCCTCTATGGGCATGTTGCTTTCGTAAACAAAATCATCGGCACATGATGAAAGCATTAGTGCCACGCCTAAAAAGAAAACTACTCTCTTCATTCTTTTGTGCCTTGATTCGGATTATTTGGTTTGCCCTTGAAACGGGGGGGTCTGTTTCCATTACCGGGAGGACGATTACCTTCTTTCGGCTTTGGTGCTGCTCCGCTTTGTGCATTGATATTGTTTCCTGCGGCTGGGGCTGGTCTGTTGGAATTTCCTCCAGGCTTGCTGTTGCGATTGCGGTTGTTGTTGTTGTTGTTCGGCTTACGCTTTTTATTATCGAAACGAGTTAAACTGTCTTGTCCAACTACTTCAGCAAATTCAACACTTTCAACAATCTCTTTCTCTTCAATAAATGTCTGAACTTCACCTATCACCTCTCCGCGTTTGTTCTTTTCAATAATGTCTTTCACCACATCTGCGGAAAGAGCAAACGGTCCGTCGCTGTGTTGTCCCTCAATCGTGTAATAAATAACTTGCTTGAAAATATCTGTTTTGAAATGCGTAGCAATTCCTTTCGGAAGTTTCAGTTTTACATGTGTTGGAGGAAGCATACGCACCGCTTCAACATACTGATCCAATTCGTAATTCAAGCAACACTTCAATTTTCCACATTGACCCGCTAACTTTCCTGGATTCAATGAAAGCTGCTGATAGCGTGCTGCTCCAGTAGACACCGATCTGAAATCGGTTAACCAAGTCGAGCAGCAAAGCTCTCTTCCGCAGGAGCCAATTCCGCCAAGACGCCCCGCTTCAAGACGAAGTCCTATTTGGCGCATTTCAATGCGCACCTTGAACTCTTCAGCATACTTGCGAATGAGTTCACGGAAATCTACACGGTCATCGGCCGTGTAGTAGAATATCGCGCGGGTTTTATCGCCTTGATATTCCACATCGCTAATTTTCATTTGAAGACCCAACTCGCGAGAAATTTCACGTGAACGAGTCATAGTGCTTGTTTCCAACTGACGGGCAGCTTGCCAAATATCGAAATCCGATTGTACTGCTTTTCGAAGAACGCGTTTCAATTCATAGTTGTCTTTGACTTCTCTGCGATTCATTTGAACACGAACCAACTCACCAGATAAAGAAACAATCCCAACGTCGTATCCAGTAGAAGCTTCTACCGCTATGACATCTCCTTGAAACAACTCTAAATTTCCTTTTCTAAAAAAAGCTTTGCGGCCATTTTTAAAACGCGCTTCAACCACGTCAAACGGCTTTAATCCGTCTGCCAATGGAACTCCTGACAACCAGTCGAAAACTTCCTTCTTGCCTGTGCTGCAGGTTCCACAATTACCGTTGCTTTTACAGCCGTTAGGAACGCTACCATCATTACTTCCACAACTCGAACATCCCATGTTTTCTATTTTATATTCTCAAATATACAAATTAGCTTCCCACTATCTTCTTGATCTCGTTCAACTTGAACAAAGCTTCAACCGGGGTAAGCGTATTGATATCAATTTTTTCTACTTCTTTTTTTATCTGAACCAGCGTTGGATCATCGAGTTGGAAAAAGCTCAACTGCATTTTCTCTTCTCCTTGAACACTTCCCGATTTTCCTTTCCCCGCTGGGGCTTCACCTCTTTTCGTTTCTAATTGATGAAGCATTTCATTGGCGCGATTCACAACCGTTTTCGGCATTCCTGCTAACTGCGCCACGTGAATTCCAAAGCTGTGATTGCTTCCACCTTCTTGCAACTTCCTTCTAAAAACAATTTTTCCTTTCGCTTCAGAAACCGACACATTAAAGTTTTTAATACGTGGAAATAAATTCGTCATATCATTCAACTCGTGGTAATGCGTTGCGAAGAGTGTCTTCGCTCTGAACTGCCCGTGCTCGTGCAGATATTCCGCTATAGCCCATGCAATGGAAACTCCATCATAAGTTGATGTTCCTCTTCCGATTTCATCGAGCAAGATTAAACTTCTGTCACTTAAATTATTTAAAATACTCGCGGTCTCGTTCATTTCAACCATGAAGGTAGATTCTCCTGCGCTCATGTTGTCATTCGCACCTACACGTGTGAACACCTTGTCTACGATGCCCATTTTCACGCGCTTCGCTGGCACGAAAGAGCCCATCTGCGCCATCAGTACAATGAGCGCGGTTTGACGCAGCACAGCAGACTTACCCGACATATTCGGACCGGTGATCATCATGATCTGCTGCGAATCTCGGTCGAGGGTAATATCGTTTGCGATATACGGATCATTCGGCGGAAGGCGCAATTCAATAATGGCGTGTCTTCCTTGTTCGATCTCTAATTTATTCTCTTCGGTAAACTCAGGTGCGCAATATTTATTCGCCACTGCAACCGTTGCGAAAGAAGCCAACGCATCTATCTCTGCAAGTACGCGTGCATTCAATTGCATGTTCACCAAATGCGGCAGAGTTTCTTCAATCAACGATTGATAAATCTGATTTTCTAAAATCGAAATCTTGTCTTCAGCACCGGTAATCTTCGCTTCGTATTCTTTCAGTTCCGGAGTAATGTACCGCTCGGCTTGCGTAACCGTTTGCTTGCGAATCCACTCTTGCGGAACCTTATCCTTGTGCGTGTTGCGCACTTCCAAATAATATCCGAACACATTGTTGAATGCGATTTTTAAAGAAGGAATTCCGGTGCGTTCGCTTTCGCGTTCTTGCACCATTTGCAAATACTCTTTCCCCGATTTTTGCAAATTTCGAAGCTCATCTAAATCGGCATTCACGCCTTCGGCAATGACAGAACCGCGGTTGAGGGCCAAAGGAGCTTCTGGATTTATTTTTTCGAAAATATTATTGCACCAATCGGTCAATGGTTTCAAGACATTGAACAACGCTTGTATTTCTTTGCTGGTTGAATTTACACCCAACGCTTGAATATGCTCTGCCGTTTGCATGCCTTTCGCTAACTGAAGCAATTCGCGCGGATTCACACGCCCGGTGGCAATTTTCGAAGCTAATCGTTCAACATCGCCAATCGTATTCAAGTGAAGGCGCGTTTCAGCAAGAAACTCTGCATTTTTTACAAAATTTCCAACTACAAACTGACGCTTTTCAATTTGAGTAATATCTTTCAACGGCATGAGCACCCAGCGTCGCAAGAGTCTCGCTCCCATAGGTGTGCTCGTGTGATTGAGCGTATAGAACAACGTTGCTGTTTCGTCGTAATTCGAATGCACCAATTCTAAATTTCGAATGGTGAAGCGGTCTAGCCAAACAAACGTGTCTTCTTCAATTCGAGAAATTTTTTGAATGTGCTGCGTCTTGTGATGCTGTGTGTCTTTCAAGTAATGCAACACCGTTCCGGCAGCAATTACACCGAGTTTCAATTCTTCAACGCCAAAGCCTTTAAGCGATTTCGTGTCGAATTGCTTCTGCAAAACTTCCTTCGCGTAATCCAATGAGAAAACCCATTCGTCTATTCGAAACGTAAACCACTTGGTGTCTCCGAATGCTTCACGGAACTGTTGGTCTTCGTGTTTTTGAAACAACACTTCGTTCGGACGAAAGCTCTGAAGCAATTTGTTAATGTGGGAAGTACTTCCTTCCGCCAAATAAAATTCACCGGTGGAAATATCTAAAAAACTCACTCCCGCTTGCTGATCGCGCATAACAACCGCAGCCAAGAATTGGTTGTTTGAACTGTCGAATGTTTTCTCGTTATAACTCACAGCCGGAGTAACCAATTCGGTAACGCCGCGCTTTACAATTTTCTTGGTAAGCTTAGGGTCTTCAAGCTGATCACAAATGGCCACGCGGTTTCCAGCACGAACCAACTTTGGTAAATAAGTGTCTAACGAATGATGCGGAAAACCAGCTAACTCGATGAACGCCGCGGCGCCGTTCTTCCGCTTGGTTAATGTAATTCCTAAAATACGTGACGCGGCAACAGCATCTGATCCGAACGTTTCATAAAAATCGCCCACACGAAACAACAAAAGCGCATCTGGATATTGCGCCTTAATCTCATTGAATTGTTTCATGAGTGGTGTTTCCACCACCGTCGATTTTTCTTCCGTCATTTTACGCCACCTTCAATTGACTCAATTTCGAACTTTCAAATTTATCGCGTGCATAAGCCAACGTTACTTTAAATTCTTTTTCTTCCGTTTGATTCGGAATTTCAAACATTAAATCCAACAAGATTGCCTCGCAGATTGAACGCAATCCGCGTGCTCCTAATTTGTATGTCATTGCTTTTTCAACAATGTAATCCAACACTTGCTTCTCGAAAGAAAGCTTCACGCCGTCCATTTCAAACAACTTTACATACTGCTTCACCAATGCGTTTTTAGGCTCGGTCAAAATTCTTCTCAAAGCAGATTCGTCCAATGGATTTAAAAATGTTAATACAGGGAAACGACCAATTAATTCTGGTATTAATCCGAACTGTTTCAAATCGGCAGGAGCAATGTATTGCAACCATCCGCCTTGTTCTTCAACTGTAAACGCATTGCGATACCCAATGCTCGCTGAATTCATTCGGCGTTCAATGTGTTTGTCTATTCCGTCAAAAGCTCCACCACAAACGAACAAAATATTCTTCGTGTCAATTTGAATCATCTTCTGCTCCGGATGCTTTCTTCCGCCTTGCGGTGGAACACTAACCGTCGCCCCTTCCAACAATTTCAGCAACGCCTGTTGAACACCCTCGCCACTCACGTCGCGCGTAATACTTGGGTTGTCGCTCTTGCGTGCAATCTTATCTATTTCATCAATGAATACAATTCCGCGTTCTGCCTTTTGCACATCGAAGTCGGCACTTTGCAGAAGTCTAGAAAGAATACTCTCTACGTCTTCACCTACATAGCCGGCTTGTGTAAGCACGGTGGCATCGGCAATACAGAACGGAACATTCAACATCTTCGCAATAGTCTTCGCTAAAAGTGTTTTACCCGTTCCGGTTTCTCCAACCAATACAATGTTCGATTTTTCAATTTCTACTTCGTCATCTTGCTTACCCGCAGCGTGCTGCGACAATCGCTTGTAATGGTTGTACACAGCAACGCTCAAAACCTTCTTGGCTTCGTCTTGACCAATGATGTATTCATTTAAAAAATCTCTGATTTGAATCGGCTTCATTAATTCCGAAGTGCTAAATTCTTCTTTCGGAACTACAGCCTCCTCTTTAACAATCTCGTTGGCTTGTCTCGCGCAGTCGTCGCAAATGTGTCCAGAAACACCCGCAATGAGAACATTCACCTCACTCTTTTTTCTACCACAAAACGAGCAATTTATCTCTTGTTTAGCCATCTTTAATTCTTTCCAACAAAGGTAATGAAACTCGGCTGTTTACATAGGGTCTGCGTCAATAGACACACGAACCATTTTATATTTCTGTTGAGACGTGAGTGAATGCGAACAATCTATGAGATAGCGCTTCACTTGCGCAGGGGTTATTTCATTCGGAATACGAATCCAAAATTGTTGAATATAATAGTTGTTCACGCGTCCAATGGCGGGCGTTTCAGGGCCTGTATAATTTCCAAACAACGATTTGAAGAACCACGTGGCAAGCTCTGCAGCTGCGCTTAGAACCACGCCTTGTTCCTTGTGTTTTACGGTAAGCTTAATCATTCGTGTAAACGGCGGATACCTGAACTGCTTGCGCTCTGCTAACTCTATAGCGAAAAATTGTCCGTACTGATTGTTTTCAATCAACGGAAAAACCCAATGTTCAGGAGCGTAGGTTTGTATGAGTACTCGACCTCGTTCTTCTCTTCTTCCACTTCTTCCCGCAACCTGAACCATCATCTGAAACGCCCGTTCTATTGAACGAAAATCGGGATGTTTCAACATGCGATCAGCATTCAGTATTCCTACCAAATGAACATTGCTAAAGTCTAAACCTTTCGTCACCATCTGCGTTCCAATCAACACATCGGTCATTCCGCTTTCGAATTCCGAAATAATTTTATGGTGTGCATTCTTTCCCTTTGCAACATCTAAATCCATGCGCGAAATTCGAAGATGCGGCAAGCACTCGCCCAACTCTTCTTCAATGCGTTCCGTTCCTGCGCCCAACATTTTGAAGGCGTTTGCACCACATGAAGGACATTGCTGAACTGGAATTTCATGATGACCACAATAGTGACAGCGCAGTTCATGATGAAATTTATGATACGTCAAACTCACATCGCAATTCTTACACTCGGGCGTATAATGACACATTTCACATTCCCACAGAGGTGTGTACCCACGGCGGTTCTGGAACAAAATAACTTGCTTCCCCGCCTTTACAGTTGAGTCTATAGCCTCCAATAAAATCGAAGAAAAAACTCCCTGCATTCTCTTCGCCTGAAGCTCTGATCGCAGATTTACAAAATCTATTTTAGGTTGAACAGCATTGCCATAACGCTCGAACATTTCAACCAGCTGATATTTTTTGTGTGTGGCGTTGAAGTACGATTCCAACGAAGGTGTTGCGCTTCCTAAAACCACTTGCGCGTTTGAAAGCACACTCAACTTGATTGCGGTATCCCGCGCGTGATAACGTGGAGCCGGATCCTGTTGCTTGAATGTTCCCTCATGCTCTTCATCTACGATGATTAATCCCAGATTTTCGAAAGGAAGAAACACGCCAGAACGTGCTCCAAGCACAATATCAAATCTGTGCAACTCTGAATGAACCCGATGCCACACTTCTGTTCGTTCATGGGTGCTGTAGCCGCTGTGATAAATACCCACACGAACTCCAAAAAACCGCTGAATGCGATCAATCAAATGCGAAGTCAATGCAATTTCAGGAACCAACAGCAACACTTGTTTTCCTTGTTGAAGCTGCTCTTGCATGAGGTGCAAATACACTTCTGTTTTTCCGGAAGAAGTAACTCCGTGCAGCAACGTAACTCCTGAATGAGCTTTTATTTTCTCAAAGGCGCTTTGTTGCAATTCACTCAGAACAGGTAATGGTAGAAGTTCGTGATCTCCGCTTACCATGCGCAATTCAGCGCGTTCTTCAATAGCAAGTATTCCCTTCTTCACCAAAGCAGAAACAGCAGAAGCGTCTGTCTTAGATTGTATCTCTAATTCTTTTTTCTTCACCGACTCTCCGGTCGTTCCGTCCCACTTGCTCATTTGCAAAAACGTCATCAGCACTTGAATTTGCTTGTCCGCGTTGCGCTTTTCCAAAGCGGAAAAATGTTGCTGCAGCAGCTCATCGGTATTTCCGTTTTCCCCTAAACTCACATAAGAAACTCGCTTCGGAATGAACTTCTCTTTCACTTCCTCGAACGACGCAATGGCGTTCTTCTTCAAGAGATTTTTTAATGTAGAATGAATGGAAACTTTCGGCAATGCATGTTGAATGTCTTTCGGCATAACGCCCATTCCACGGTCTTTTTCAACAATCACATCCACAACCGAACGTTCATTCGGTGTTAATTCAACGGAGAGATCTTTGGTTGTATAAACAGTCTCACTCGATAGTTTCAATCCGCTTGGAAGTGCTGCCGTCATAACTTCTCCGAGCGTGCAAGCGTAGTACTTTGAAATCCAGTCCCACAATTTCATTTGTGTTTCTGAAACTACCGGGACATCGTCTAGCACTTCTTCGAAATACTTTGCCGCATAGTCTTGCGGAACTTCTTCATGAACGCGCCACACAATTCCCGTGTATCGCTTCGACTTCCCCAAAGGCACTACTACGCGAACCCCCTGCTGAACATGGCTCTCCCAGGCTACAGGAACCCTGTAGGTAAGCACTTGCGGAAGCGCCAACGGGACAACAACATCAACAAAAAAAGTCTTCATAGTCTATAAACAAATAGAGACACGAAGGTCGTGTCTCTACTTTTATTCGGATTGAAATTCTTATACTTTTCTTTCTAACACTTCGTCAATCATTCCGTACTCTTTGGCTTCAGACGCAATCATCCAATAATCGCGATCGCTATCTGCCCAAACTTGATCGTACGTCTTACCGCTGTGTGTAGCAATAATGTCATACAACTCTTTCTTCAACTTTTGAATTTCACGTGCAGTGATTTCAATGTCTGAAGCTTGTCCGCGAGCACCACCTAAAGGTTGGTGAATCATAACGCGTGAGTGCTTCAATCCGGTTCGTTTTCCAGCTTGGCCTGCGCACAACAAAACAGCACCCATAGATGCGGCCATGCCTGTGCAAATGGTTGCAACATCTGGATTAATGTATTGCATGGTGTCGTAGATACCTAAACCTGCATATACGCTTCCTCCTGGAGAGTTAATGTAAATCTGAATGTCTTTCTTAGAATCTGTACTTTCCAAAAACAACAACTGCGCTTGAATAATATTCGCGATGTAGTCGTC